>DOUW01000089.1 GCA_003520365.1 Massilia sp. | reverse complement strand
CTGCCGGCGGCGGCAATCCGGGCACCTTGGCGCAAACGGCGCCCGAGCAGGACCGCCAGGACGCGACAAAGGACGCGTCCGGGGAGAGCGCCGTCCAGCGCCTGGCCGAGAAGGACGAGGGCGGCGTGGGCGGGGCGGACTCCCGCTGAGAAGGCGATGACGCTGCCGCCTTGCAATGAGGCGGTGCAGCCGCGCGGTCTGCTGCCAGCGTGCGCACTGGCAGCAGGCGCCCCATGCGCTGGCGTGGCAGTCCAGCCACAGTGTTGCATTGTGATAATTCGATAGTCTTTTTCCCATCGGCACGCGCTACCATTCGCTCCGGCTTGACACCGGCATCGTCAGCCCGACGCCCCAGTACACGCCACCATTCCAAGCACGCAGATCGAAACGACCGTCCTCCAGGCCTGGTCGACACCGCATTGCCGGTTCCGAAAAAGCTATCCATGCCTGGAACCACATAACGATAGCAATCCTGAAAAGAGAAAACCATGCAAAAAACGACGTTGTTCCTGGCCCTCGGCTCGGTCCTGCTGCTGTCCGCCTGCGGCGGCGGTGGCGGCAGCAGCGGCACGCCGACGAACCCGAGCCCGGGCCCAGGCCCGGTATCGACCCTCTCCCCGATCACCGCCAGCAATTCGACCAAGGTGGCGGCCAATGCCTACGTCGCTGCCAGCGCCATCGACGATTCTTCGTCCTCGCTGAGCGACATCCTGACCGGCGTCAGCGTCGGGCGCGCCAACATCAGCACGGTGAAACCGGTGCTCGACCTGGTCAAGCGCCCCTATACCCGTGACGCGGCCCAACTGCTGACCGGTGTATCGATCTCCGAAGCATGTAGCGGCGGCGGCTCGATCACCTTCGAGGCCAACCTGCGCGACCAGCAAAAGGTGAGCAACGGCGACAGCATCGTCATGATCGCCAACCGCTGCGTCGAGGACGGCGAGATGATGAACGGCACCTTCAGGGCCACCTTCTCGAACGTGAGCGGCGATGTCATGGAGTCCTGGACCTGGTCCGCCACGCTGGACACCCGCTTCCAGAACTTCAGCATCGCCAGCGGCAGCGAAACGCTCAGCGTGAATGGCGACATGAAGATCGCGATCAACCAGATGAGCGCGAGCAGCAGTTCGCTGACGGTATCGGGCAGCTCCCTGCAGACCACCGAGCAGCGTTCCGGTACGACTGTCGCAACCCGGACGCTGAGCGACTTCACCATGAACAGCAGCAACCGTCTCGGCACCGTGACCAGCGCCGCCACCTTCGCAATGGCCGGCAATACCGGCGGCCTGGGCCAATTCTCCTACACGGTCAGAAATATCCAGCCTTTCGTGACCGTCGGCGGCAGCATGCCGAGTTCCGGTGCACTGGTCGTCAACGGCGCAACGACCTCGGTCACGCTCACGACGCTCAACATCTCCGGTGTCCGCCTGGACCTGAGCGACAAGGCCAGCGGCGCCGTCACGCAAACCACGACGGTCAGCTGGCTCGACCTGTTGCTGTCGTTCTGATCGCCCTGTAGGCGGCAAGCCACGCTGTGCGGGCGTGGCTTGTCCATCCTGCCGCCTCGGGCGGCATGTTTTTTGATGGAACTCATGAGATTACTATTTCGCGTCGGACTCGGCGCCGCGCTGCAGGCATGCCTGCTTCCAAGCGCCAGCGCCCAATGGCAGGGCAGCATCGGTTTGAGCGGCCGCGGCGTGGTGCACGCCGAGTACGACACGGCGGGCCATCGTCTGGTGCGCGAAACCGGCTGGTTGCCCGGCGTCGCATTCGCGGCGGCCTATCAAACCGGCAACGTGACCGTATTCGGCGGCGCCGACTGGTACCGGGACGACATCGCCTACCGCGGCCAGACCCAGGCCGGGGTGGCAGCCAATTCGCGCACCGCCACGACGCTGGAGGCCGTGCGCCTTGGCGCCGCCTATGCCTGGGGTGGCGGCTATGCGCTGCGCGCCGCGCTCGAGCTGGACCGGTGGAAACGCGATATCGCCGGCACTGGCCGCAGCGTCGGGCTGCACGAAACCTACCGCTCGGCGCGGCTGATCGCCGGCGTCGGCAAATCCTGGCAACCGGGCTTCGGCGTGCTCGGCGCGGATGCCGCCCTCGTCGTCTCCGGACCGGAGCGCATGCACGTCGCTTTTTCCGGCGTGATCGACCCGGTCTCGCTCGACACCAAACGCGGGCACGGCATCCGGCTCGGCGCCAGCCTGCGTCCGGCGGCCGCGCCGCGCCTGGAACTGCGCGGCAGTGTCGACTGGCTCAAAGTGCCGCGCAGCGATGCCGTGGCGCTGAGCGCCGACAATCCCTTCCTCGGCACCGTCGCGCAGCCGGAGCATACGCGGCAGGCGCTCAGCCTGACGGTGGCGGCGCTGTTTTAATGGGATGAACAGGAAGCGGCCAAGACGGGGCGGCGTTTTCCGGTCGTATTGGCCGCCTACGGTTCGCGGTCGTCCCTGATCCCGGCGGCGTCCGAAGTGGTATCGATACCGTGGCTACGCCGGGCTTTATGCACCGGATCGAGCAGAACCGGGCCGCAGAGCTCGGCCTTGCAAGCGTAGCCGACTACCTGGCCACTGTCGTTAATATCTTGTGGGTAAATGAGGCGGTAGCCTGACGCGGGATCGATCAGCTCGTTCAGGTTGCGCGAACCCCGGCCCGGGGTGTACAGGAACCCGCCCTCACGCGTGTAGACACCGCCCACGGCCTGCCCGAGATTATTGACACCCCTGGCATCGGACGGCTCATCCACCAGTGTGGTACGGGCGCCGTTCTTCCACATGACGGCGCGGCGCGCATCGACATCACCACCGATCTGCTCGATCCATCCCACAGTCTGGCCTGAGCGATTGATGCGGACCGCATGGCTGCCATATCCTGCAGGCGTCGGAAGCGCTCGCATGACACCGCGCTCCTACAGGAAAGCGGTCGCAGCGCCGACCTCGGGCGGCGTGTTGGGCTTGCTCACGTCGCCGACAATCTGGCCGCGATCGTTGATGCCGAAGCCTGCATCGTTGCGCCGCGGCCCGCCGAGCGTGCCGAGGTCGCGCACCGTCCCGTGCCAGGACACGTAAGCCATGGACTGGCCAATCGTGTCGGAAAAACCGCCGACAATCTGGCCCAGGTCGTTGATGTCGTTCGCTTCGGAATGGTGGTGACTGGCCACCGACAGGCTGCGCGCCCGCCCCTGGACAAACATGACGGCACGGCGCGGCCGGTCAAGCGAATAGGAGACGCCAACCACCTGGTTCTTGTCGTTCAACCCGAACGAATAGGCGAACGTGTCGCCGGCGAGCGGCTTCAATTGCGTCAGCTTGCCGCGGTACCAGCAGAACCCGCCAAGATCAGACTGCCCGCATACCATGCCGCGGTTGTTGATCATCGTGGCCACTCCGGATCCTTGCCCCGGAGTGAACTGCACGAGCGGGATCACTTTATAGGCGTAATCCGGTCGCGCCTGTCCAGCGGCGGGCCAAAGCACGACAGCGGATAACACCACGCAGCAAACACGTTTGATTCTAAGCACGTTAGCCTCCTGGTCGGTCGACACGGGCCGGGCGATGAGCCCGGATAGCCGACTGTAGCAGGAGACTTATTCACGTCCACGCGTGTTCATCAAACATTGCGCGCTCTCGGGGGCCCGATACCAACAAGCTCCTGAAACGGATTTTGTCGCGGTAAAGCGCGTCACAGTCTCCGAGCGAAGGCGCAGCGTCGTCAACCGCGCACTCGCTGCACAGGCCTTACTCCACCGTCACCGACTTCGCCAGGTTACGTGGCTTGTCGACGTCGGTACCGCGCGCCAGCGCCGTGTGATACGCCAGCAGCTGCAGCGCCGCCACGTGCAGGATCGGCGACAGTTCGCCGTAGTGCTCCGGCAGGCGGATCACGTGCAGGCCGTCGCCCGAGGTGATGCGCGAGTCGACGTCGGCGAACACGTACAACTGGCCGCCGCGTGCGCGCACTTCCTGCATGTTCGACTTCAGCTTTTCCAGCAGCGCGTCGTTCGGGGCGATGGTCACGACCGGCATCTCTTCGGTTACCAGCGCCAGCGGACCGTGCTTCAGTTCGCCCGCCGGGTAGGCTTCGGCGTGGATGTACGAGATTTCCTTGAGTTTCAAGGCGCCTTCCAGGGCGATCGGGTAGTGCAGGCCGCGGCCCAGGAACAGGGCGTTTTCCTTGCGCGCGAATTCCTCGGCCCAGGCGATGATCTGCGGCTCCAGCGCCAGCACCGACGACAGCGCGACCGGCAGGTGGCGCATCTGCTTCAGGTGCTCGGCTTCCTGCTCGTCGCTCAGGCGGCCGTTGACTTGCGCCAGCGTCAGCGTCAGCAGGAACAGGGCGGCCAGCTGGGTGGTGAAGGCCTTGGTCGAGGCGACGCCGACTTCGACGCCGGCGCGGGTGATGTAGGCCAGTTCGCATTCGCGCACCATGGCGCTGGTGGCGACGTTGCAGATCGTCAGGGTGTGCGGCATGCCGAGGCTGCGCGCGTGTTTCAATGCCGCCAGGGTGTCGGCGGTTTCGCCGGACTGCGAGATCGTCACGACCAGGGTCTGCGGGTGCGGCACGCTGTCGCGGTAGCGGTATTCGCTGGCGATCTCGACGTTAACCGGCACCTTGGCGATGCATTCGATCCAGTATTTCGCCGTCAGGCCGGCGTAGTAGCTGGTGCCGCAGGCCAGGATCAGCACGCGGTCGATTTCCTTGAACACCTTATAGGCCTTGTCGCCGAACAGCTCCGGCATGATGCCGGTCACGCCCTCGAGGGTGTCGCCGATGACGCGCGGCTGCTCGAAGATTTCCTTTTGCATGTAGTGGCGATACGGGCCGAGTTCCGCGGCACCGGTGTGGGCGTGCACGGTTTTCACTTCACGCTCGACCGGGCGGCCTTCGCTGTCGACGATCCAGTAGCGCGACAGTTGCAGGTCGACGACATCGCCTTCTTCCAGGTAGATGATCTGGTTCGTCGTGCCGGCCAGCGCCATCGCGTCCGAGGCGACGAAGTTTTCTCCTTCGCCGACGCCGACGATCAGCGGCGAACCCTGGCGCGCGGCGACCACGCGGTGCGGTTCCTCGCGGCAGAACACGGCGATCGCGTAGGCGCCGTGCAGGCGTTTTACCGCTTGCTGGACGGTGTCGAACAAATCGCCGTTGTACATGTGGTCGACCAGGTGGGCGATGACTTCGGTGTCGGTCTGGCTCTGGAACTGGTAGCCCAGTTCGGTCAGTTCGCGGCGCAGTTCGTCGTGGTTTTCGATGATGCCGTTGTGGACCAGAGCGATGCGCGCGGTTTCTTCGTTCGGCGAGAAGTGCGGGTGGGCATTATGCGAGGCCGGGGCGCCGTGGGTGGCCCAGCGGGTGTGGGCGATGCCGGTAAAGCCCTGCAGGCCGGTGCCTTGCACCTGCGTTTCGAGGTCGGCCACGCGCGAGGTGCTGCGCGAGCGTGCCAGGCGGCCATCCACGTGCAGGGCGACGCCGCAGGAGTCGTAGCCGCGGTATTCGAGGCGCTTCAGGCCTTCGATCAGGATGGGGGTGATGTTACGTTGCGCTACCGCGCCAACAATGCCGCACATGGAAGATCCTCGTCTAAAAAATTAGCAATAATGCATATCCTATGGCAATGCGTATGAAATAAGCTTTCAGAATTCACGCTAAAACGTTATAAAATTTCACCTAACCAGCGCGATGAAATATTCTTTCATTTGAACCTGAATTTTTACGTTTAATTTCATGACTGACACCATTCAGCCCTTGGACGAGCTTGATCGTCGCATCCTCAACGCCCTGCAGACTGACGCATCGCATACCAATGCCGAGTTGGCGGAACTCGTCCACGTTTCGCCGCCGACTTGTCTGCGCCGCGTCAAGCAGCTGACCGATGCAGGTGTTATCGAAAGACAAGTTGCCATCGTCGCTCCGGACAAGGTCGGCGCGCGCCTGACCGCCATCGTCGAGATCACGCTCGACGTCCAGGCGGCCGACCGCATGGAACAGTTCGAGCAGCGCGTGGCCGGCGAGGAGGCGGTGCTGCAGTGCTACCGCGTCGCGCCGGGCCCGGATTTCGTACTGGTGGTGCAGGTGGTCGACATGCCGGCCTACCACGCGCTGGCGCACCGCCTGTTCGCCACCCATGCGAATGTGCGCAACGTGAAGGCGTATTTCTCTACCTTCCGCAGCAAGTTCGAGACCCGCATCGCTGTCTGAGGCGCTGGAGCGGCTGTGGATAAGTCGGTGGATGAGTATGTGGAAGGCGGGAGGGCAACCCCGGGATAAGCCAGTGGATACCCATGTGAATTTCCTGTGATTTTGCTGTCCATATCCGGTGGATTGACTGTGGACAGCATCGTCTCACTTCTTCTTCTTGACCGGGCGGCTCCAGCCGTCGATCGTCATCTGCTTGGGCCGCGAGATGGTCAGCTTGCCGGCCGGCGCATCTTTCGTCAGCGTGGTGCCGGCGCCCAGGGTCGCGCCCTTGCCGACGGTGACCGGCGCCACCAGCTGGCTGTCGCTGCCGATGAAGGCGTCATCCTCGATTACGGTGCGGAATTTGTTGGCGCCGTCGTAGTTGCAGGTGATGGTGCCGGCGCCGATGTTGACGCGCGAGCCGACCGTGGCGTCGCCGACATAGGCCAGGTGGTTCGCCTTGCTGTGCGCGGCGACCTGGCTGTTCTTGATCTCGACGAAGTTACCCACATGGACGTCTTCGCCCAGCTCGGTGCCCGGGCGCAGGCGCGCGTAGGGGCCGATCTGCGATTGCGCACCGACGACGGCGTCCTCGATGTGGCAGAAGGGCTTGATGTTGGCGCCTTCGGCGACCTTCGCGTTCACCAGCACGCAGTGCGGGCCGACGGTCACGCCGTCCGCCAGCTCGACGCGGCCTTCGAACACGCAGCCGACGTCGATCACGACGTCGCGTCCGCAGACCAGTTCGCCGCGCACGTCGATGCGCGCCGGGTCCATCAGCGTGACACCCTTTTCCAGCAGCGCGTTGGCGATGTTCAGCTGGTGGCGGCGCTCGAGCTCGGCCAATTGGACCTTGCTGTTCACGCCCGCGACTTCCCATTCGGCCGACGGCGAAGCCGAGACCACCTCGACGCCGTCATTCACCGCCTGGGCGACGATGTCGGTCAGGTAGTACTCGCCCTGCGCGTTGTTGTTCGACAGGGCGGCGAGCCAGCGCTTCAGGTGGCGGGTCGGGATGCACATGATGCCGCTGTTGATCTCGCGGATCGCGCGCTCGGTGTCGCTGGCATCCTTTTCCTCGACGATGCGCACGATCCGCCCGTTTTCGCGCACGATGCGGCCCAGGCCGAAGGGGTTGCTTTGTTCCACGGTCAGGATGCCGAGCTTGTCGCTGCCGGCGGCCTCGACCAGGCGGCGCAGCGAGGCTTCCTGGGTCAGCGGCACGTCGCCGTACAGCACCAGGGTCGGCGCGTCCTCGATCAGTTGCGGCACGGCCTGCATCACGGCGTGACCGGTGCCCAGCTGGGGCTGCTGGAGGGCGGTGTCGATCGGCGCCTGGCCGTCTTGCGCCAGCCCGGCCACCATCTCCGGCACCGCTGCGCCGCCGTGCCCGTAGATCACGCATAATTTGCTCGGCGATAGGCGACGCGCCGTATCGATGACATGCTGCAACAGTGGCTTCCCAGCCAGCGGGTGCAACACTTTAGGCAGAGCGGACTGCATCCGCTTTCCCATGCCGGCGGCAAGGATGACAACGTTCATAAGCCGATTTTCACAGAAGAGTTAATAAGATGAAAAAGTCTATCACGCAGGACACCTTGTTCCAGCGCACGCGTGCTCTGTTCCTGATCGCGCTGATGGCTTTGCTGGCAGCCTGCAGCACCATCCGCTTCAGCTACAACCACGGCGACACCCTACTGTACTGGTGGCTGGACGCCTATGTGGATTTCGAGGGCGATCAGGCCGATTGGGTCAAACGTGACATCCGGGAACTGTTCCAATGGCACAGAAAAACCCAGTTGCAGGACTATGCGGCGCTGCTCGGCAAGTTCCAGCGCCAGCTGGCCGCGAACCCAACCCAGGCCGACCTGGTGAATGCCTACAAGGAAATCCGCAACCGCACCGAGGTGCTGGCCTACCGCGCCGTGCCCGACATGGTCGACCTGGCGCTGTCGCTCACGCCCGACCAGATCCGCCAGATGGAACAGCGCTTCGAGAAGAAGAACAACGAATACCGCCGCAAGTTCGTCAGCGGCAGCGTCGAGAAGCGCAACGAGGCGCGCTTCGACAAATCGATGGAGCAATTCAAGCTCTGGTTCGGCGACTTCAGCCGCGAGCAGGAAACGGCGCTGCGCCGCGCCTCGGACGCGCGTCCGCTCGAGAACCAGGTCTGGCTGGAAGAACGGGTCGACCGCCAGCGCAAGATCCTGGCCCTGGTGCGTAAAATCCAGGCAGAAAAACCGAACAAGGAACAGTCCGCGAACATGATCACGGCCCTGATCCGCGAATTTTTCGGGCGCATGGATGCGCCCGAGCGCAAGAGCTTCTACGACAGCTATACGCAGGCGACGACGAACTACATCCTGACTGCGATCCGGATGACCACGCCACAGCAGAAGGCGCACGCCCACAAGCGCATGCAGGGCTGGATCGACGACTTCAACGCGCTGGCCCGGGAAGCAAAATAAACCCGCGAAATCGGGTGCAAGGGCACATGGTATAGTGCGCGCCATGCAAAGAAAGCCAGCAAAACCACAGGGCCAGCACGGCCGTCCGCGACTCGCGCCGCAACAGGTGCGCATCATCGGCGGCGCATGGAAACGGCGCCTGCTGCCGGTGCTCGACGCCCTCGGCCTGCGCCCCACGCCGGACCGCGTGCGCGAAACCGTGTTCAATTGGATCAATCACCAGGTCGGCGGCGACTGGGACACGGTCGATTGCCTCGATTTGTTCGCCGGCAGCGGGGCGCTGGGCTTCGAGGCGGCCAGCCGCGGTGCCCGCTCCGTCCTCATGCTCGACTCCCACGGCCCGGCCGTGCGCCAGCTCGAACTGAACAAGGAAACGCTGAAGGCGGATAACGTCAATCTGCTGCGCGGCGATGCCTTCGCCGTGGCGCGCGACATGGCCCTGCGCGGCCAGCGTTTCGATGTCATCTTCCTCGATCCGCCGTATCAACAGGACTTCGTGGCCAAGGCGCTGCCCTTGTGTATCGACCTGTTGAAGGAAGGCGGCATGGTCTATGTCGAGGCGGAATTCGCGCTGCCGGCAAGCGATGCGCTACCGGAATGGCTGCTGCCATGGGAGCAGGTCCGTGCCGATAAAGCGGGCATGGTCTATTATCACCTGCTGAAGTTGCACGAAAATAAGGCCTGAAGGCCTTCATGTTGCTCAATTTAAGGGCAACGGGGGCCTCGGGCTGGGGCACCTGCCGGATTTTCAGGCATAATGCGCCTTTAATAAACACAGGTGTTTCTCCCAGGGAGCCACAATGGTTGTAGCCGTTTATCCAGGTACTTTTGACCCGCTCACCCGTGGCCATGAAGATTTGGTCCGTCGTGCTTCGGGCCTGTTCGACACGCTCGTGGTCGGTGTTGCCGACAGCAAGAACAAGAAGCCTTTCTTCACGCTCGACGAACGCCTGGAAATCGCCAACGAGGTGCTCGGCCATTACCCGAACGTGAAGGTCGAAAGCTTTTCCGGCCTGCTGAAGGATTTCGTGCGCCAGCATGATGCGCGCGTGATCGTGCGCGGCCTGCGTGCCGTCTCCGACTTCGAGTACGAATTCCAGATGGCGGGCATGAACCGCTACCTGCTGCCCGACGTCGAGACCCTGTTCCTGACCCCGTCCGACCAGTACCAGTTCATCTCCGGCACCATCGTGCGCGAGATCGCGATGCTGGGCGGCGACGTGTCGAAATTCGTGTTCCCTTCGGTGGACCGTTGGCTGCAAAAGAAAATCGCAGCGATGAACCTGCCGAAAGCCTGAGATCCAGGTTATTTTGAGAGCAGCAGTACCATGGCCTTACTGATTACCGACGACTGCATCAACTGCGACGTGTGCGAGCCCGAGTGCCCGAACGACGCCATCTCGATGGGCGAAGAGATCTACGAGATCGATCCGCATAAATGCACCGAGTGCGTCGGCCACTTCGACGAGCCGCAATGCGCTTCGCTGTGCCCGGTCGCCTGCATCCCGCTCAATCCCGCCTGGCGCGAGACGCGCGAGGAACTGCAGGCGAAGTACGAGCGCCTGACCGCGGCGAAGAACAGCGCCTGATCGCTCCACCGGCAGCGTTGCCGGCGCTTTCCTTCCTACGTTCCCAGTGTGCCGGGTGCGCCGCTTGAGCGCGCACGCACGCGCGTCCTGCCGCCCCGGCGCGCGGCCTGGATGGCATGCTATGCTGCCCCATGGCTGCCCACGACGACACCGATTCCTCCGGGCCGCTGCCGCATAGCGTCAGCGAAAACATCGGCACGATCGCCGAATATTGCGAACGCAACGAGGAACAGGTCACGGCGGCGCAGAAAATCGTCGAAAAGGTGAGCCTGTTCCTGGGCAGTCCCGGCTATTTCGCCGTGAACGTCAGCTTCATCATCGGCTGGATCGTCTGGAATGTCGTGGCGCCCGAATTCGGCGGCGAGCAGATCGACGAGCCGCCTTTCTTCTGGCTGCAGGGCTTTGTCTCCCTGAACGCCTTCATCATCTCCACCACCGTGCTGATCCGCCAGAACCGCATGTCGAAACTGGCCGAGCGCAATGCCCACCTCGATCTACAGATCAGCCTGCTGTCGGACGAAAAGACCAGCAAGATCATCGCCATGCTCGAGGAATTGCGGCGCGACGATCCGGCGCCTCCCGACAAGGCCGACCCCGAAGCCGAGGAACTGGCCGAGCCGACAGACGCCCCGAGCGTGCTGGGCGCCATCGAACGCAAGACGAAATAAACGCCGTTGTATTGTGCTCTTGCAGCATTGAAATAGTTATTGCTTCTTGATTTCAATCAAGACTTCAGTGCTATATTGATATTGCTGTTTTAGCACGATCATTCTTTTCCTACGGAACGAGGACGGTGTGAACATCAATAACTTGCGTATCGGCCAGCGCCTGGCCATCGGCTTCGGTATCGTGATTTCGCTGCTGGTCCTGCTGGCCGGCCTGTCGTATGCGCGCATGGCCAGCCTGAACGCCGAAATGGCCCATCTGGTCCAGGTGCGCTACGCGAACACGGTCAGCGCCAACGCCATCAAATCCGACGTCAACGAGGCCACGCGCAGCATGCTCAGCGTGCTGGTGATGGGCGACCCTGAACAGGTCAAGAAGGAACTCGAGAACGCGGGCCGCAAGAGCGCCGGCGCCAGCGCCGCCGTGGTGCGCCTGGTGCAGAACACGCGCGATGCCGAGGGCGCCCAGATCCTGGCGGCGATCGCCCAGGTCCAGGCGAAGTTCCTGCCGGCCCAGGATGCCTTCGGCAAGCTGGTGCTGGAAGAGCGCAAGGACGAGGCGATGGTGAAATTCATGTTCTCGCTGCGCCCGCAACAGGCGAAATACTTCGAGCAGCTGGACCAGTACATCGCCTACCAGAACGCGGCCATGACACAGGCAGGCGAGGCCGCCGCCGCGCTNNCCGCTGCCCCGCCGTACCCAGCTGCTGGTGCTGGCGCTGGCCGCGGTTGCCGCCGCGATATCCCTCGGCGTCGCCTTCCTTGCCACGCGCAGCATCACGCGTCCGCTGAACCAGGTGGTCGATATCGCGCGCCGCGTCGCCGACGGCGACCTGCGCAGCGAGATCCGCGCCGACACGCGCGACGAGACCGGGCAGATGATGCAGGCGCTGCAGCACATGAACGCCAGCCTGGTGCGCATCGTGGCCGAGGTGCGCGCCAGCACCGATGCGATGGCGGCCGCCTCGAGCGCGATCGCCAGC
>DOUW01000174.1 GCA_003520365.1 Massilia sp. | reverse complement strand
GGCGCACCAGCGCGCCAGCGCCTGGGCTTCGGCGTCGAGCACGCGCTCGATGTCGTAGTACTCGGCCAGGTTCATGGTGCCGCAGCAGGCGCGCCGGTCCTGCTGGGCGCCGGGCGCGTCGCAGACCCCCGCCGCCAGGCGCACGTGGACCTTGCATTGCGGCGCCAGGGTTTTCCCCGGCAACTCCGAATCAACAGGAGGCACGTCGTTCGGCCCTCCCGGAGCGGGAGCGCCTGCCTCCGGGACCGGCGCATCGTTGGCCACCTCCGGCCCGCCGACCACTTCGCGCAGCGTGAACTGGTGGCGGATCGATTGCGTGTAGCTGTCCGGCTTGCCGTCCTCGAGCACCAGCCGCAGCATCTCGTTGACCACGTCGGCATAGGTGGCGGCGATGTCGGGCGCGGCGATCAGGGCGCGCAGCAGCAGGCCGCGCAGGTATGCGGCGACCCGGTGCAGGACGGCGGCATCGTCCTCCAGCGCCGGGTTGCGTTCGAACGCGAACAGGTCGGCCAGGATGTCGTAGACGGCGCCGGTAAACACCTGGGAAATGGCGTGCACCTGGGTGCCGGCCTGGGACAGGGTCAGGTCGTTGTCGGCGTTGCGCAGGCCGGTGGTGCTGCCGAGCGCCAGGCCGAACTGCTCGGCGATGTCGGAGAGGAAGGTCTTGTCGTGCAGGCGCGCCTTGGTCTGGGCCACCACGGCTTCGCACTGGTCGAGCTGGGACAGCGCCAGGAAGATCGCGGTCAGGTCGCCGAAGGATTCGTGCAGGCCGCCGGTCTGGGGTGGATTATCAGCCTCGAGCCACCTCGGCTTGAGGCCATCCAGCACGGCGTGCCCGGTCTCGTGGGCGACGATATCGAAGGAGCGGCAGGTGAACACGCGCTCGCTCTGGCCGCTCGGGACGAAATCGCCGAACTTCAGGCAGTTCTGGCTGCGGCTGTAGAAGGCGTTCATGACGTTCGGCAGGCCGTAGGGGAAGATCTGCAGCGGCGCGGTGTCGATGCTGCTGTTCCACTGCCAGGGCAGCGGCATCTCGGCCCCGCTCGAGGACAGCGCGCGCTGGTACATGGTGAGCGTCTGGCGCACCACGGCGAAGGTGTGGACGGCGTCGAACTGCGGTGTGTCGGGCATGGTGACGAAGTCGCCGAAGGCATTCGGCTCGACCGGGCTGATGGCCGGATCGCTCGATGCGATGCGGGCGTCGCGCGGGCCGGCCAGGACGATGCCGGGCAGGAAGGCCTTGCGCGTGCCCATGTCGCTCACCGAGGGATCCTGTTTCCACATCAGCACCCGCGCGCCGAAGGCGTAGGGCAGGGGCACCTCGGGGGCTTGCGGTTCGTCGGCGCCGCGCGGCGCGCCCGGCTGGTCGAGCAGCTGGGACGCCTTGCGGTGCTGGCGATAGGCGGCGCTCGGCGTGGGAACGAAGGCGACCGGCGGCTGGTCGCGTTCGGTACTGACTGGGTCATCCGGCAACAGTGCTCGTTCCATGGTGCATCCTCGTGTGATTGCGGTAGCTCAGCAGATACTCGTCCCCTGCGCGGAAACGGTTTTGACGAGAATCAATTGCAAAGCGCACTGGCACGCCGGCGGCGCAACTGGCATCATGGCGGGCTCTTGCGTTTTGAAGAAGGAAAGAAACAGATGGCCGACATTCACATCGTCCAGGAACACAGCCTCAGCCCGGAGCGGGCGCGCGCGGCGGCGCAGCAGGTGGCGGACAAGGTTGCCGCCGAATTCGGCATGCAGTGCCGCTGGGACGGCGACGTGTTGCGCTTCGAGCGCAGCGGAGTGGAAGGAGTCCTGACCCTGGAAGAGCAGCGCGCGGCGCTGCGGATCAAGCTGGGTTTCATGATGAGCGCCTTCGGCCCGGCCATCGAGGCCAAGGTGAGCGACAAGATGCGCCGGGTGTTCGCGGCCGCGTGATCGAACGCAGCCTCGATGCCGGCCGCGTGGCCGGCAGGGGCGCTTAACCCTTCAGTTCCTCGATCAGGTCGATGTACTGCTGCATCGCGTCTTCCTGCGAGGTGCCTTTCAGCTGGTCCCACGCGTCGTACTTGGCGCGGCCGACCATGTCGGTGAAGCCCGGACGCTCGCCGGTCACGTCGCCGCTCGAGCCCTGCTTGAACAGCGCGTAGATCTTCAGCAGGGTCATGTTGTCCGGACGCTCCGGCAGGTTCTTCGAATCGGCCTGGGCCTGGGTGAACTGGTCTTGCAAGCTCATAAAAACTCCTGTTGGCTGGATTGCTGGATGGTGCATTGACTGAACGGCAATGCGCGCGGTCATCTTAGCCTAAGGGGTAGCGAAATACGTGCTTCTGGCGGGAATTTTAGAGGGGATGCTCGGGGACAGTTTTTGTAGGGTGGACACCTGTGTCCACGCTGTGCGGCGGTCGAATTGTCGAGCAAGAATGCGTAGGGTGGGTTCTTGAACCCACGCGGTCGACGATGTGAAATGCCGCTCAATCAGCCGGCGGGAAGGTGGGTTCAAGAACCCACCCTACGGTTGTGATGTTGGATGATCAACCGGTGAGACCGCGTGGACACAGGTGTCCAC
>DOUW01000325.1 GCA_003520365.1 Massilia sp. | reverse complement strand
GGCCAGGCCGCGATCGTCGCCGCCGGCGGCGACGCGGCGCGCATTGCCGGCGCTTCGCCGGACCAGGTCGACAAGGCCATCGCGGCCGCGGTCAAGGTCCCGGCGGTGCCGATCGGCACCCTGCGTTTCGACGAGAATGGCGCCCTGAACGCGGTGACCACCCCGAACGGCGGCAAGTTCAACGTCGACCTGCCGATCTTCCCGTCCACCGGCTCGTCCCCGACCCAGACGATGGAAATCGCGTATACCGGCACCACCCAGTACGGCACCTCGACCAGCGACAAGAAGCTGGTCCAGGACGGCTACACCGCCGGCAACCTGCAGCGTTTCTCGATCGGCGAAGAGGGCATCATCCTCGGCCAGTACAGCAACGGCCAGAGCAAGCCGCTGGGCCAGGTGGTGCTGGCCAACTTCACCAACCCCAACGGCCTCGAACCGCTCGGCAACAACGCCTGGGCCGAGTCGGCCGATTCGGGCACCCCGCTGGTCGGCGTGCCGGACTCGGGCAGCTTCGGCGTGCTGCAGTCGTCGGCGGTCGAGACCTCGAACGTCGACCTGACTGCCGAGCTGGTCAACATGATCACCGCGCAGCGCGTGTACCAGGCGAATGCGCAGACCATCAAGACGCAGGATTCGGTGTTGCAGACGTTGGTGAACATGCGCTAAGCGTGATTGGTTCGGCGCCGCGTTTGTTCAAGCGGTGAGGCCGCGTGGGTACGAGTACCCACCCTACGAAAAACGGTTTGGTAGGGTGGGTACTTGTACCCACGCGGTGGAACAGCAGCACATCGAAACGCATTACCCGGCACGTACAACGAAGGAAACAATCATGGACCGCTTGATCTACACCGCCGCCTCCGGCACCAAGCACATCCTGGAACAGCAGGCGACGACCTCGAACAACCTGGCGAACCTGAACACGACGGGTTTCCGTGCCCAGCTCGACACCTTCCGCGCCGTGCCGGTGCAAAGCGAAGGCCTGCCGACCCGTGCTTTCGTGGTCAACAACACGGTCGGCGCCGATTTTTCGTCCGGCCCGCTGCAGATCACCGGGCGCGACCTCGACGTCGCGGTCAAGGGCCCGGGCTGGATCGCGGTCCAGAACCCGGACGGCACCGAAAGCTATACCCGCAATGGCGCCCTGCAGATGAGCCCGAACGGCGTGCTGACCACGACCGGCGGCCAGACCATCATGGGCGAGGGCGGTCCGATCACGATTCCGCCGGACGTGACCGTCACCATCGGCGGCGACGGCACGGTTTCCACGGTCTCGAACGCCGAGCGTCCGGCCGCGCCGGTCATCCTCGGCCGCCTGAAGCTGGTGAACCCGCCGACCCAGGACCTGGTGCGCGGCGATGACGGCCTGTTCCGCCTGAAGGACGGCGGCAACGCCCCGGCCGACCCGGCGATCCGCGTCGCCGGCGGCGCCCTGGAGGGCAGCAACGTCAACGCGGTGGACGCGATGGTGACCATGATCGGGCTGGCGCGCAGCTTCGAGACGCAAATGAGCCTGATGAAGAACGCCGAGAATAACGCCGCGAAAGCCAGCCAGATCCTCGCTTTGAACTAAGTGTTTCTCCAGCATAATTCTATTATGCATGGCGGTCGGACCCTTCCGATCCCGCCGCCAAAAGGAGAAACCCATGATTCGTTCGCTGTTCATCGCCAAGACCGGCCTCGAGGCGCAGCAGACCAACCTCGACGTCATCACCAACAACCTCGCCAACGTCAGCACCAACGGCTTCAAGCGTTCGCGTGCGGTGTTCGAGGACCTGCTGTACCAGACCGTGCGCCAGCCCGGCGCCCAATCGTCGCAGCAAACCAACCTGCCGTCCGGCCTGCAGCTGGGCACCGGCGTGCGCGCCGTCTCGACCGAGCGCATCTTCACCCAGGGTAACCCGCAGGAAACGGGCAACTCGAAGGACGTGATGATCAACGGCACCGGCTTCTTCCCCGTGCTGCTGCCCGACGGCACCCAGGCGTACACCCGCGACGGTTCCTTCCAGGTCGATTCCAACGGCACCCTGGTCACCTCCAGCGGCTATCCGGTGCAGCCGCCGATCACGATTCCGGCCAACGCCGAGACGATCACCGTCGGCCGCGACGGCACCGTGTCGGTGAAAACGGCCGGCACCACCGCCACCACCCAGATCGGCAACCTGCAATTGATGACCTTCGTGAATCCGGCCGGCCTGGAATCGAAGGGCGAGAACCTGTACATGGAAACCACCGCCTCGGGCAACCCGAACGCGAACACCCCGGGCACCAACGGCGCCGGCGTGCTGATGCAGGGCTACGTCGAGACCTCGAACGTCAACGTGGTCGAGGAGATGGTCAACATGATCCAGACCCAGCGCGCCTACGAGATCAATTCGAAGGCGATCACGACCTCCGACCAGATGCTGCAGAAGCTGGCCCAGCTGTAATCGTTCACGTTTACATCATGAAGAAACTCGCATTCATCGCGGCCGCCCTGGTCCTCACCGGCTGCGCCACCACGCCGAGCTCGATCGTGCAGGAAACGCGCAGCGCGCGTCCGGCGCTGGCCGAGGTCGCGCCGCCGACCGATGGCGCCATCTATAACGCCGCGCGCTACCGCCCAATGTTCGAAGACCGCCGCGCGCGCCAGGTGGGCGACCTGCTGACCATCAACATCGTCGAGAAGACCTCGGCCAACAAGAGCGGCGCCAGCTCGGGCAACAAGACGGGCAGCGCCACGTTTGGCCTGCCGGGCCCGCTGCAGTCGAGGCTGGGCGCGAGCGTCGGCACCGAAGGCGGCATCAAGTTCGCCGACGGCGACAACCAGAGCGCCAGCAATGCCTTCACCGGCACCATCGGCGTGACCGTCACCGAGGTGCTTGCCAACGGCAATTTGATCGTCGCCGGCGAGAAGCAGGTCGCGATGAACAAGGGCATCGAGTTCATCCGCTTCTCGGGGCTCGTCAGCCCCGACACCATCCAGACGGGCAACGTCGTCTCGTCGACCGTGGTGGCCGACGCGCGCGTCGAGTACCGCACCAACAGCCGCATCGACCGCGCCGAGGTGAATTCGATGATGTCGCGCTTCTTCCAGTCGCTGCTGCCGTTCTGATTTTTCCGGAGTGATGATGCGTTTTACCTTTCCGCTGCTGGCGCTGTGCGCCGCTCTCGCAAGCACGATCGCCGCACCGATGGCCCAGGCCGAGCGCCTGAAGGACATGGCCAGCATCGCCGGCGTGCGCCAGAACCAGTTGTCGGGCTACGGCCTGGTGGTGGGCCTGGACGGCACCGGCGACCAGACCAGCCAGACCCCGTTCACCGTGCAGTCGATCATCGCCATGCTGCAGCAGAAGGGCGTGAACCTGCCGCCGACCGGCCAGCTGCAACTGAAAAACGTCGCGGCCGTGATGGTCACGACCTCGCTGCCGGCCTTTGCCCAGCCGGGCCAGACCATCGACATCACCGTGTCCTCGATCGGCAACGCAAAGAGCCTGCGCGGCGGCACCCTCCTGATGACGCCGCTGCACGGCGCGGACGGCCAGGTCTACGCCATGGCGCAGGGTAACGTGCTGGTGGGTGGCGTGGGCGCCTCCGCCGGTGGCGCCCAGGTGCAGGTCAACCATCTGTCGGTCGGCAAGATCTCGGCCGGCGCCACCGTCGAGCGCGCGGTGCCGTCGAACCTGGGCGAGAACAACCAGATCCGCCTGGAACTGAACGACACCGACTTCGCTACCGCCAGCCGCGTGGTAACCGCCGTGAACGACCAGTTCGGCGCCGGCACCGCCACCGCCCTCGACGGGCGCGTGATCCGCGTGCGTACCCCGGCCTCGTCGGATGCGCGCGTGAGCTTCATCGGCCTGCTGGAAAACATCGACGTCAAGCCGGCCGCGGCCGCCGCCAAGGTGATCCTGAACGCGCGCACCGGCTCGGTGGTGATGAACCAGGCCGTCACCCTCGATACCTGCGCCATCTCGCACGGCAACCTGTCGGTGACGATCGGCGCCGACCAGAACGTCAGCCAGCCGGCCCCGGGCTCGCGCGGCCAGACCGTGGTCACGACCACCCCGACCGTGGAGGTCAAGAAGGACCCGGGCAAGGTGCTGCTGGTGAAGGGCGGCGCCTCGCTGGCGGAAGTGGTCAAGGCCATGAATTCGATCGGTGCGACCCCGCAAGACCTGCTGGCCATCCTGCAGGCGCTGAAGGCCGCCGGTTCGCTGCGCGCCGAACTCGAGATCATCTAAGGACGCCGCATGATCCCTTCCAAGCACGACCTGAGCAGCAAGTTCGCGCTCGACGTCCAGGACCTCGGCAAACTGAAGCAGTCGGCCAAGGCCGGCTCGAACGACGCCATGCGCGGCGCCGCGACCCAGTTCGAGGCCCTCTTCATCAACCAGATGATGAAGACCATGCGCGAGGCCACGCCCCAGGAAGGCGTGATGGACAACCAGCAGACGAAGATGTTCACGTCCATGCTCGACCAGCAGCTCAGCCAGAACCTGGCCAAGCGCGGCATGGGCCTGGCCGACGTGCTGGTGCGCCAGCTGTCGGTGCAGACCGACGCCAAGGCGCTGGCGATCGGCGCCGATGCCGGCACCGCGTCAGCCGTGGTCGGCAGGAACGGCGTCGCCGAGGCGCTCGACATCCCGGTCAAGGGCAAGCTCGGACCGCTGAAGGAAGGCCTGGACGCCGGCCTGCAGACCCAGGGCATCAACGGCGCCGGCCGGGTCCAGCCGGCCCACGTGCGCGCCTTCCAGGAAAAGCTCGGCGCCCACGCGGCCGCGGCGGAAGAAGTCACCGGCGTGCCGGCCAAGTTCATGCTGGGCCAGGCGGCCCTCGAAACCGGCTGGGGCCGGCGCATGATCCGCAATGCCGACGGCACGAACGCCAACAACCTGTTCGGCATCAAGGCCGGCCCGGGCTGGAAGGGCAAGGTCGCCACAGCCGTGACCACCGAATACATCAACGGCAAGCCGCACCAGAAGGTCGAGAAGTTCCGTGCCTACGACACCCCGGGCGACTCGTTCAAGGATTACGCGCGCATGCTGGCGAACAATCCGCGCTACGAAAAAGTGCTCGACAGCGCAGGCGACGCCTCGGCCTTCGCGCACGGCCTGCAGCGCGCCGGCTACGCGACCGACCCGCAATACGGGGCGAAGTTGTCAAAAATTATCAAGAACTCCCTGGCGTAACGAGTGTCCTGACCGCGGCGGCATTCAAGTTTTGGCAATGCCTGCCGTAGAACATAACAACAGATAGAGAAACGACATGTCCGGAAACCTCCTCAGCATCGGCAAGACTGGCCTGTACGCGGCGCAGACGGCGCTGGCGACGACCGGCCACAACATCACCAACGCCAACGTGGACGGCTACAGCCGCCAGGGCGTGGTGCAGGCCACGTCGACGTCGATGGAGTTCGGCTACGGATTTGTCGGCACCGGCACCAAGATCGCCGAGATCAAGCGCTACAGCGACGAATTCCTGAACAACCAGGTGCGCACCGCGACCGCCTCGAAATCCTCGCTCGACGCCTACTACAACCAGATCAGCCAGATCGACAACCTGCTGGCCGACACCACCTCGGGCCTGTCGCCGGCGCTCCAGAACTTCTTCTCGGCGGTGCAGGAAGTGGCCGGCAACGGCGCCTCCGGCCCATCGCGCCAGGCCCTGCTGTCCGCGGCCGAGACCCTGTCCGGCAGCTTCCAGCAGATCGACGCGCGCCTGGAAGAGATCGATTCCGGCGTGAACACCGAGATCGAGACCAACGTCAACCTGATCAACGCCTATGCGCGCCAGATCTCGGAGCTGAACGGGAAGATCGGCTCCTACGGCTCGATCGAAGGGCGCCAGCCGAACGACCTGCTCGACCAGCGCGACCAGCTGGTGATGGAGCTGAACAAGCACGTCAAGGCGACCGTCACGGCCGGCAGCAACAATGCGCTGAACGTCTCGATCGGCACCGGCCAGCCGCTGGTCGTGGGCCAGCAGTCGTTCCAGCTGGCGACCATGAAGTCGCCGACCGACCAGACCCGCCTGACGGTCGGCTATGCCACCGCCGACAAAGTGGTGGCGCTGCCGGAAAGCGCGCTCGCCGGCGGCGAACTGGGCGGCCTGCTCGAGTTCCGCACCAATACCCTGGACCGCGTCCAGAACCAGATCGGCCGCCTCGCGATCGGCCTGGCCTCGACCTTCAACGCCCAGCACAAGCTCGGCATCGATGCCACCGGCCAGCAGGGCAAGGATTTCTTCGTGCAGGCCCCGGCCTACGTCGGCGCGGCGGTAGACAACGCCATTACCAGCACCGCCAAGGTCGGCGCGGCCGTCACGGATCCCACCAAGCTGACCGACAGCGACTACAAGATTGAGTCCGACGGCACCGACTTCTACATCACGCGCCTGTCCGACCGCCAGAAGACCAAGGTCGAACCCTACGACCCGGCCGGCACCACCTTCGAGAAGGACGGCGTCGCCTTCACGATCACCGGCAACGCGGCCGCCGGCGACAACTACCTGGTGCGCCCGACCGCTTACGGTGCTTCCGGCATGGACGTGGCCCTGAGCCACGTGAACCAGATCGCCGCCGCCACCCCGATCGCGACCGCCGTCCCGAACGAGAACAAGGGCAGCGCCAAGCTGAGCGCCGGCGCCGTGGACAGCAGCTTCTTCGGCACGCCGCCCAGCCTGCCGGTCACGCTGCGCTACGACAGCGCCGCCGACAACCTCTCGGGCTTCCCGAGCGGCGCCACCGTGACCATGACCCTGAACGGCACGACCACCACCTATACCGGCGGCAGCGCGCCCTACAAGGCCAACGCCAGCTACAGCTTCAGCGGCATGAACGTGAGCACCAGCGGCGTGCCCCAGGACGGCGACAGCTTCACCATCAGCGCCAACACCGGCGCCAGCGCCGACACGCGCAACATCCAGGCCCTGGCCGCGCTGCAGACCACCAACATCTTCGACGGCGGCAAGGCGACCTACCAGTCGGCCTTTGCCCAGACCGTCAGCACGGTCGGCAACAAGACGCGCGAAGTGCAGGTCAACGCCAGCGCCAACGAAGCCCTGCTCAAGCAGGTGCAGGGCGCCGCGCTCGACGTCTCGGGCGTCAACCTGGACGAGGAAGCGACCAACCTGCTGAAGTACCAGCAGGCCTACCAGGCGGCCGGCAAGGTCATGCAGATCGCCAGCAGCATCTTCGACACCCTGCTGTCGATCGGGCGCTGATACGGCAGCCCGCGGAGAATAGAACATGCGCATCAGTACCCGAAGCATCTACGAGAACGCCACCACCCAGCTCAACACGCTGCAGTCGCAGATGGCGAAGACCCAGAACCAGCTGTCGACCAACCGGCGCATGCTGACCGCCGCCGACGACCCGATCGCCTCGGCGCGCGCGCTGGAAGTGACGCAGTCGCAGTCGCTCAACACCCAGTACGCGACCAACCGCGGGAACGCGAACGATTCGCTGGCGCTGGTGGAAAGCGCGCTCAGCGACGGCGCCGACCTGGTCATGGACGTGCAGACCCTGGTGGTGCAGGCCGGCGGCGGCGCGCTGTCGCGCGAGCAGCGCCTGATGATCGCGACCGAGATCGAAGGCCGCATGCAGGACCTGCTGGGCGTGGCGAACCGGGCCGACGGCAACGGCGGCTACCTGTTCTCGAGCTACAAGGGCAGCACCGTTCCCTTCGTCCAGACCGACAGCGGCGCCATCTACCAGGGCGACCAGGGCCAGCGCATGCTGCAGGTCGGCCCTTCGCGCTCGATCGCGATCAGCGACTCGGGCAACGCCATCTTCGAGAACAACCGCACCGGCAACGGCACTACCCAGACCATTATGGTCGACGGCAACAAGGGCGGGGCGGTCGCCACCTCGGGCTCGGTGACCGACGCCAGCAAGCTGACCGGCCACAACTACACGCTGGAATTCAAGGTCAGCGGCAGCCCGGCCGTGACCACCTACAGCGTGACCGACGAGAGCACCACGCCGAAGAACGTGGTGCTGGCCGACGAGCCCTATGTCGCCGGCAAGCAGATCGCCTTCGACGGCACCTCGTTCACGATCAGCGGCGCCCCGGCCGACGGCGACAAGTTCGAGGTCAAGCCGAGCCAGCGCGAATCGATCTTCACCACCATGACCGACCTGGTCGCGGCCCTGCGCGCATCCGGCGACGATACCACCAGCCTGGCCGCGCTGAACAACAAGCTCACGACCGCCAGCGAAGGCCTGAAGTCCTCGCTCGACAACATGCTGACCGTGCGCGCCTCGATCGGCTCGCGCATGAAGGAACTCGACTACCTGGAGGACTCGGGCGCCGACCTGGGCCTGCAGTACGCGGGCACCCTGTCGCGGCTGCAGGACCTGGACATCGTGAAGGCGATCTCGCAGTACGCGACCCAGCAGACCACGCTGGAAGCGGCGCAGAAATCGTTCAAGACCATGTCGGGGCTGTCGCTGTTCAACTACATCGGCTAAGCGCGCCGCGCTTTCGTCGGGTGGGTTCTCGAACCCACTGTGGCGGCCGGTGCGTTATCGCGCCGCCGCTGTCTTTCGCGTCGACCGGTTGAATGCGCAACCCGAAGCGGACACTCAGCTATCGAGCTTGCGTGCCTTGTCGCGCGCTTGCTCCTCTGGAGTCAGCGGCACGAAAGGTCCCTGCATACGGCGCTTCAAGTACCGCTCGCCATCCGGGGAATTGAAAGCCTTCCACAACCTGATGACGACATAGGCAATATCAACGACAGTGATCGTCAGACCAATTGCGCGTACGTTCATTGCTTTCTCCTCAGGTGTGCGGTTCAGGGAAAACGGGCCTTTGAAACAAGCATACCATGTTGTCAGGCTTGTAAAATTGGTTTTTCAGGAACGTCCGCCTTTAGCCGGTTGCAGCCCTGTTGGAGCGTCCGCTAACGACCCTTTACGGTCCTACACGTCGCCTCACCAGGACATTTCGCTCTCACATCAGTTGCACGCCTCATTCAATCGATTCGACACGAAGATCGCTGCTCCCATTTTGCGAGGCTTTACGTTCAACGGTAACTCGTACCGAAGACCGTTCTCCGCGTACGCTCACTTGATAAAGGTCATAGCCCGGAGTGAATTTATCATCGTGACTTATGCTGCTCTGTACAGACGTAATACCAACGAGTTTTGCAGAGCTAATCGGCCCTATCTGATTGATGACCTGCTGATCGCCTTTTACGAATGTAAGCACTTCTGCAGCATATGGAGCATTCTGCATCCACACGCTGCCTACCTGTTTAGACTCGTGGGATCATGT
>DOUW01000326.1:10330-10697 GCA_003520365.1 Massilia sp. | reverse complement strand
CGTTCTTTTTTGCCTCGGCCCCCCGGGTCGGCCCGGGGGGGCTCGAGAGCCCCCCCTACGAAAACGGCACGGGCCTTGCCCGCCCCGCTTGTCCCGCCTCAACCCCGCTCAGCCATTCGCGCCGTATCGTAACGGCTGGCCCGCGCCGCGGGCTCCATCGCACACGTACCCATGAGACATCAGCGCACCATGCGCCGGCGCGGGCGCAGCGCGGCGGTATTCGCCCTTGGCCTGCTCGGCGGGAACCTGATCGCGCGCCTGAACGTCGACGGTCACGGCGACGGCGCCGCGCGCCACAGCCGCCGCATCGTCGACAATGCCAGCGAAGCGATCATCTCGGCCGACGAGTTCAGCCGCGTGGTGCTGG
>DOUW01000326.1:0-10288 GCA_003520365.1 Massilia sp. | reverse complement strand
CGTCGCGCAAATGCTCGGGCAGCCGCTGGCGCACTTCATCCGCGCGCCCGTTGAAGCCAGCGGGAGTCCGCTCGACTACTTCCAGGGCGGCGGCCGCGCCGGGCGCCGCGCCACCGACTACGCCGGGGTCGGCATGCGCGCCGGCGGCGACCTTTTCCCGATCGAGGGCTCGATCACCGACGCCTTCCAGGACGGCGTCACGCTCTACACCATCATCCTGCGCGACATCTCGGAACGCCAACGCGTGCAGCAGAAGCTGGCGCGCTCGCACGACCAGCTGCGCCAGTTGTCGGCCGCGCTGCAGACCATCCGCGAAGAGGAGCGCACCCATATCTCGCGCGAGCTGCACGACGACCTCGGCCAGCTGCTGGCCTCGCTGCGCATGGACCTGACCCTGCTGCGCGAGATCTGCGCCGGCCCCGACGAGTCCCAGCGCCTGATCGCCGGCATGGACGCCAACCTGCTGACCGCCATCACCTCGCTGCGCCGCATCGCCACCAACCTGCGCCCGCGCGCGCTCGACGAAGGCGGCCTGTACTTCGCCCTGCAGGGCCTGCGCGACGACTTCGTCGAGCGCCACGGCATCGCCTGCGAGCTGCTGGCCGACGAGGCCGAGCTGCGCCTGGACGACCAGGCCAGCACCACCATCTTCCGCATCGTCCAGGAAGCGCTGACCAACGTCGCGCGCCACGCCCAGGCCACGCGCGTCACCCTCACCCTCTACCGCAGCAACAGCGAACTCCTGATCACGATCCGCGACGACGGCCGCGGCATCGACGACGCCGACATGGAAAAGGCCGAGTCGCTCGGCCTGGTCGGCATGCGCGAGCGGGTCTGGGGGCTGAAGGGCGAGATCAGCATCGGCCCGGACGAGGGGCCGGGCACCCGCATCGACATCGTGCTGCCGGTGGCCGACCATATCGTTTAGCCGGTTTCGTCCCTGCGGCCGCAGTGTCCGGCGCGGCCATGCTGTCTTGTCATCAAGACGACATATTGCTTCGATAAGATTCGCTCGACCTTGAGTTTGCCCCACGCCAACTCAATCCTTCGTCGAACCTTATTGGAGATCTTCATGCAATACAAAGCCCTGGCCGCAGCGCTGATCACGACCCTCCCGCTGTTCGCGCACGCGCAGACCAACGTCACCATCTACGGCGTCATGGACGCGGCGATCGCCGTCGAGGACACCGACGCGCCGGGCGAGAAGCGCCGTACCGTCATCAACTCGGGCAACCAGTCGAGCAGCCGCATCGGCTTTCGCGGCACCGAAGACCTGGGCAACGGCCTGAAAGCGATCTTCAACATCGAAGCCGGCGTGTCGCTCGACACCGGCGCCGCCGACTCCTCGCTGTTCGGCCGCCGCTCGGTGGTCGGCCTGCAGGGCAACTTCGGCCAGCTGACCGTCGGCCGCGAATACAGCCCGATCGCCTCGGTCGCCGCCGCCTCGGACGTGTTCGGCCAGGGCTTCTACGGCAGCAACCTGTCGGCCTTCACCAGCAACCGCCTGACCCGCCGCCTGAGCAACTCGGTCAACTACAAGAGCAACCCGATCGCCGGCTTCTCGGTCCTGGCCGCCTACTCGGCCGGCGAGCGCAGCGCCGACCCGTCGGGCGACCTGAGCGGCGTGGCGCTGGAATACAAGAACGGCGCCCTGTACCTGGGCGCCGGCTACCACCAGCTCGAGCGCCTGGCGACTGGCGACGACAAGGAATACGCCTTCGGCGCGGGCTACAGCTTCGGCGCCTTCGACCTGAAGGGCAACTACCTGGTGGCCGACCAGACCGGCAGCAACAACAAGTTCGAGCAGATCAACGTCGGCGGCGCCTACACCACCGGCCCGAACAAGTTCTTCGTCAACCTGCAGCGCAACGAGATCGACAACGGCGCCAAGGGCAACCTGTGGGCCGTCGCCTACAGCTACGCGCTGTCGAAGCGCACCAACCTCTACACGACCTACGGCACCATGCGCAACAACGAGCGCGGCGTGTTCGGCATCAATTCGTCGTCGACCAACGTGACCCCGCCGGCGGCCGCCCTGGGCGCCGATCCGAGCGCGTTCACGGTGGGTGTGCGGCACTCGTTCTAAGCGAGTGTGGGCGCTCGATGTGGCGCCCTTTTCGGCCGCGTACCTTCGCAAAGGCGTAGGGTGGGTTCTTGAACCCACGCTGTACGACAGCCGAAACAACGAGGCCGATGATCTCGCAGCNNGCGTGGACACAGGTGTCCACCCTACGGTCCTTCCCGGCCACGTACAGCCGCAGAGGCGTAGGGTGGGTTCGTCATCGAAGCCCCCGGCTTCAATGACCCCACGCGGTACGGCGGTTGAAACAACGAGGCCGATGATCTCGCAGCGATGCGATAATCATCGGCCTTTGTCGTTGGCAGGCGTTTCGATATTCATCCGTGGTACCGCGTGGACTCGGGAGTCCACCCTACGCCTCCCTTTCAGCCACGTACTGTCGCAGAGGCGTAGGGTGGACACCTGTGTCCACGCGGTACGGCGCTTGAAACAACGAGGCCGATGATCTCGCAGCGATGCGACGATCATCGGCCTCTTTTCCTTGGCACGCGTTTCGACATGCGTCCGTGGTACGGCGTGGGTTCGAGAACCCACCCTACGCCATCGCGAACGTTACGTAACCGGCCGTAAACAGCGGACATGCCGCAGTTCGGCCGTTTCCACTTACTTCAACCGGCAAGTCAGAATCCAGAAAAACTCGATCCGCTCGATCTTGATTTCCTTGCCGACCGCGCCGACCCGCTTGCGCAGAGCGCTGTCGGCCGGGTAGCTCTTCGGCAGCTCGAAGCGCTCGCCATCCTCGGTGGTCAGGATTTCCCAGGTGTTGCCCTCGGCATCGGTGCGTGCCGTGGTTTCGCTGAAGCCTTCCACGAAGGACTCGTCGAGGATGACCAGCAGCACGTCCTTGCCCAGGCGTTTCTTCAGGCCCGCCAGCAGCTTGTCCTGCTCGCTCTTGGTGAGGTGCGACCACAGGAAGCTCACCAGCACTGCCGAGAATTTGCCGATGTCTTCCGGCAGGTCGAGGGCGTCGGCCACGCGGAAGCTGACTTTACCTTCCGGCATGCCGCGCTCGCGGGCGATGTCGACCAGGTTGGCGTTGATGTCCACCGCCAGCACCGAGGCGGCCGACTCGGCTGCGATTTCGGTCCAGTAACCGGTGCCGCAGCCCAGCTCCAGCACGCTGTGGCCGGCCAGGACGTTGCCGAGGTGGATGCTCATGTCGTCGATGTCCTCGTCCATGTCCGGCTCGAGGTAGATGTCTTCGACGGCTTCGCCCAGTTGGGCATAGTATTTTGCTACTTGTTGATTGCTCATGATGTTCTCTTGTTACAGCTCGTAATTCTCGCCACCGCGCATCGCCGCCTCGACCATCTTGCGGTTCAGGCTCGGCGCCAGCAGCTCGATGAAGGTGTAGATGTAGCTGCGCAGGTAGGCGCCCTGCTTGACCGCCACGCGCGAGACGTTCATGCCGAACAGGTGGCCGACCGGAATCGCGCGCAGGTTGCGGTCGCGTTCCGCATCAAAGGCCATGCCGGCAATGATGCCCACGCCCATGCCCAGTTCGACATAGGTCTTGATGACGTCGGCGTCGATGGCTTCGAGCAGCACGTCCGGCTTCAGCTCGCGCAGGTTGAAGGCATGGTCGATCTTGCTGCGGCCCGCGAAGGCGGCGTCGTAGGTGATCAGCGGATAGCGCGCGATTTCGTCCAGCGCCACCGCTTTCGAGCGCAGCAGCTCGTGTTCCGGCGGCACCACCAGCACGTGCTCCCACTGGTAGCAGGGCAGCGTGATCAGGCCGTCGATGGCGGCAATCGACTCGGTGGCGATAGCGAGATCCGCCTGGCCGTTCTTGACCATGTCGGCGATCTGCTTCGGATTGCCTTGCAATAAGGACAATCTCACCTTCGGGAACTTGCCCATGAAGGCTTGCACCACCTTCGGCAGCATGTAGCGCGCCTGGGTATGGGTGGTGGCGATGGTGAAGCTGCCGCTGTCGTGGGCCGCGTATTCCTTGCCGATGCGTTTCAGGCTGTCGATTTCCTGCATGATCAGCTCGACCGAGGCCAGCACCAGCCTGCCCGGCTCGGTCAGCCCGCGGATGCGCTTGCCGTGGCGGGTGAAGATGTCGACCCCGAGCTCTTCTTCCAGCTCGATGATGGCCTTCGACACCCCCGGCTGGGAGGTGAACAGGGCCTTGGCCGCGTCCGTGAGGTTGAAGTTCTGGCGCACGGCTTCGCGTACGAAGCGCAATTGATGAAGGTTCATTCCTGTTGTTATGGTGATTTGAGAAAACGCCAGTCGCTATTTTATGCGAATGCTTATGCCCCTACCGCATATAAGCAAATAAATAGTCGGTAGTTTGGAATAAAGCTCATCGCCCTTACCATTCCATCCAGCCTAAAGGGTTCTGAAGCCCGCATTCCATCAGGAAAATCTATGTACCGCTACGACCAATACGACCATCTCATCGTCCGCGAACGCATTGCGCAGTACCGCGACCAGGTTGCACGCCGCCTGAACGACGAGCTGACCGAAGAAGAGTTCCTGCCGCTGCGCCTGCAGAACGGCCTGTACATGCAGCGCCACGCCTACATGCTGCGCGTCGCCGTGCCGTACGGCCTGCTGTCCACAAGCCAGATGCGCATGTTCGCCCACATCGCGCGCAAGTACGACCGCGGCTACGGCCACTTCACGACGCGCCAGAACATCCAGTACAACTGGATCGAGCTGGAGCAGACGCCGGACATCCTGACCGACCTGGCTTCCGTCGAGATGCACGCGATCCAGACCTCGGGTAATTGCATCCGTAACATTACCACTGATGAGTTTGCCGGCGTTGCGGCCGACGAGATCATGGACCCGCGCCCCTTCGCCGAGATCCTGCGCCAGTGGAGCACCTTCCACCCCGAATTCATCGCCCTGCCCCGTAAATTCAAGGTCGCCATCAACGGCGCCGTGGAAGACCGCGCCGCCATCGCGATCCACGACATCGGCCTGACCCTGGTCAGGAACGACGCCGGCGAAGTCGGCTTCAAGTTCATGGCCGGCGGCGGCATGGGCCGCACCCCGATTATCGGCAGCGTGATTCGCGAGTTCCTGCCCTGGCAGCACCTGCTGACCTATACCGAAGCCGTAATGCGCGTGTACAACTCGCATGGCCGCCGCGACAACAAGTACAAGGCCCGCATCAAGATCCTGCTGAAGTCCCTGGGCGTCGAGGAATTCGCGCGCATGGTCGAGGAAGAGTGGCAAGACCTGAAGGACGGTCCGGAATCCCTGACCCGCGAGGAATACGACCGCGTCGCCGCCTACTTCCAGCCGCCGGCCTACGAGACCCTGCACGACACCGACCCGAGCGCCGCGCATCCGGATAACCGCGCCTTCGCCAACTGGCTGAACCGCAACGTCAAGCCGCACAAGGTGCCGGGCTATGCCGCCGTCGTGCTGTCGCTGAAGAAGACCGGCGTGCCGCCGGGCGACGCCACCGCCGAGCAGATGGATTTTGTTGCGGACCTGGCCGACAAGTTCAGCTTCGGCGAACTGCGCGTGACCCACGAGCAGAACCTGGTGCTGGCGGATGTGAAGCAGTCCGCGCTGTTCGAACTGTGGCAACTGGCGAAATCGAAAGGCCTGGCGACGCCGAACATCGGCCTGCTGACCGACATCATCTCCTGCCCGGGCGGCGACTTCTGCTCGCTGGCGAATGCGAAGTCGATCCCGATCGCGGCCGCGATTGCCGAGCGTTTCGACGACCTCGACTTCCAGCACGACATCGGCGACATCGAACTGAACATCTCGGGCTGCATCAACGCCTGCGGCCACCACCACGTCGGTTCGATCGGCGTGCTCGGCGTCGACAAGGACGGCAGCGAGTGGTACCAGGTCTCGATCGGCGGCGCGCAGGGCAACAACGCGGCCATCGGCAAGATCATCGGCCCCTCGTTCTCGGCCGGCCAGATGCCGGAAGTGATCGGGCGCCTGCTGAACGTCTACGTGCAGAACCGCTTCGAAGGCGAGCGCTTCGCCGAGACCGCGCAGCGCCTGGGCATTACGCCATTCAAGGAACACGTGTATGCCACGCCGATCCCGGCGGGCGAACTGGTTGGGGAAGACCATGCTTGAAGTAGTCCACGAACACATCATCCGCGGCCGCGAAGTGGTGGCCGACGACTGGCGTGTGCTGCGCCTCGAAGAAGGTGAAGCACCGGAAGCCGTCGTCGTCCCCGAAGGCCGCGTCATCGTGCCGCTGGCCGTCTGGCTCGCGCAGAAGGAGACGCTGGCGCAGCGTGCCGAACTCGGCGTGTGGCTGGCGGCCGACGAGCGCTTCGAGAGCCTGAAGGGCGACTCGGACCGCTTCGCCGTCATCGCGGTGGACTTCCCGAAATTCAGCGACGGCCGCGGCTATTCGATCGCCTACAACGTGCGCAAGCGCCTGGGCTACAGCGGCGAGCTGCGCGCGATCGGCGACGTGCTGCGCGACCAGCTGTTCTCGATGTCGCGCGTCGGCTTCAACGCCTACGCGACCCGCCAGGACCGCTCGATTCACGAGGCACTGAAGGGCCTGACCGTGTTCTCGGAAACCTACCAGGCATCCATCGACCAGCCGCTGCCGCTGTTCCGCCGCGCCGAGCGCGACGCGAAACCCGAGCACAGCGACATCGGCGCCGGCATCTGAGGACCACGGCATGAGCGAACTCGCCACCCGCGTGCAGGACACCCGCGCCATCCTCGAGCGTATCGCGGCCGAATTCACGCCGGCCGTGTTCGCCTCCAGCCTGGCGCTTGAAGACATGGTGCTGACCGACCTGATCCTGAAGAACAAGCTGCCAATCGGCATCTTCTCGCTGGAAACTGGCCGCCTGCACAAGGAGACCCTGGCCGTGCTGGAACAGGTGAAGGCCCATTACGGCTACGAGATCGCGCTGTTCCGCCCGCAGACGGACGCCGTGGATGCGTATGTTGCCGCGAATGGCCTGAACGCCTTCTACGACAGCATCGAGATGCGGCGCGAGTGCTGCCGCGTGCGCAAGGTCGAGCCGCTCGGCCGCGCCCTGCTCGGCAACAAGGCCTGGATCACCGGCCAGCGCCGCGCCCAGTCCGCGACCCGTTCCGACCTGCGCGTCGAGGAAGACGATCCGGCCCACTTCATGACCAAGTTCAATCCGCTGGCCGACTGGTCCGAAGAGGAAGTGTGGGAATACATCCGCGCCAACGACGTGCCCTACAACGCCCTGCACGACCGCGGCTACCCGTCGATCGGCTGCGAGCCCTGCACCCGCGCGATCCAGCCGGGCGAGGACGTGCGCGCCGGCCGCTGGTGGTGGGAAAACCCGGAATCGAAGGAGTGCGGCCTGCACGTGGTCGACGGCAAGCTCATCCGAATCAAATCCGTTGCTGCGTGATTCAGTACGCCAACTCAAGAATACAAGGCCCCATTCATGACGAATCTTTCTGAAACCAACAAGGTGCTGGCCGACGTCAACGCGCGCCACCTCGACGCCCTCGAATCCGAGGCGATCCACATCCTGCGCGAAGTGGCGGCCGAATGCAGCAACCCTGCCCTGCTGTTCTCGGGCGGCAAGGACTCGGTCGTGCTGCTGCGCCTGGCCGAAAAGGCCTTCCGTCCCGGCAAATTCCCCTTTCCGCTGGTGCACATCGACACCGGCCACAACTTCGACGAAGTGATCGCCTTCCGCGATGCACGCGTCGCGGAACTGGGCGAGCGCCTGATCGTCGGTTCGGTCGAGGAGTCGATCAAGAAGGGCACCGTGCGCCTGCGCAATCCGCAGCTCGATTCGCGCAACGCCGCCCAGGCCGTGACCCTGCTGGAAACCATCGCCGAACACGGCTTCGATGCCTGCATCGGCGGCGCCCGCCGCGACGAGGAAAAGTCCCGTGCCAAAGAGCGCGTCTACTCCTTCCGTGACNNCGAGGAAAAGGCCCGCGCCAAGGAACGCATCTTCTCCTTCCGCGACGAATTCGGCCAGTGGGACCCGAAGGCCCAGCGTCCGGAACTGTGGGACCTGTATAACACCCGCGTCCACCCGGGCGAGAACATGCGCGTGTTCCCGATCTCGAACTGGACCGAGCTCGACGTCTGGCAATACATCGCCCGCGAACAGCTGGCCCTGCCGTCGATCTATTTCGCGCACCAACGTGAAGTGATCCCGCGCAACGGTCTGCTGGTGCCGCTGACCCCGCTGACCCCGGCCAAGGAAGGCGAGACTGTCGAAACCCAGACCGTGCGCTTCCGCACCGTCGGCGACATCTCCTGCACCTGCCCGGTCTCGTCCGATGCATCGACCGTCGAAGCGATCATCGCCGAGACCGCCGTGACCCAGGTGACCGAGCGCGGCGCGACCCGGATGGACGACCAGACCTCGGAAGCCTCGATGGAAAAACGCAAGAAGCAAGGATATTTCTGATGAACGCACTCACTGACGCATCTACTAACACGTTGACCCAACACAGCCTGCTGCGCTTCATCACCGCCGGTTCCGTCGACGACGGCAAGAGCACCCTGATCGGCCGCCTGCTGTACGACAGCAAGGGCATCTTCGCCGACCAGCTGGCCGCCGTCTCGCGCTCGAAGCACAAGCGCACCGTGGGCGACACGATCGACCTGTCCTTGCTCACCGACGGCCTGGAAGCCGAGCGCGAACAGGGCATCACGATCGACGTGGCCTACCGCTACTTCGCCACGCCGAAGCGCAAGTTCATCATCGCCGACACCCCGGGCCACGAGCAGTACACCCGCAACATGGTGACCGGCGCCTCGACCGCCGACGCCGTGATCATCCTGGTCGACGTGTCGAAGGTCAAACTCCGTGAAGACGGTGGCGTCGATTTGCTTATTCAAACCAAACGCCACTCGACCATCGCCAAGCTGCTGCAGATCGAGCACGTGATCGTCGCCGTCAACAAGATGGACCTGGTGAACTACGACCAGGCCGTCTACGAGCGCATCGTGGCAAGCTACCGCGCATTCGCCGATTCGCTGGGCCTGAAGGACGTGACCGCGATCCCGCTGTCGGCCCTGGCCGGCGACAACGTGGTCGAGGCGAGCGAGCACATGGCCTGGTACCAGGGCCCGACCCTGATCGAGCTGCTGGAGTCGCTCACGGTCTACGATGAAGCACACGATGCACCGTTCCGCTTCCCGGTGCAGTTGGTCGCACGCCACAACGGTCACGAAGCCAACGACTTCCGCGGCTACATGGGCCGCATCGAGTCGGGCAAGGTCGCGGTCGGCGACCAGCTCGTGGTCCAGCCTTCGGGCCAGAGCGCGACCGTGAAAGACATCGTCACCTTCGACGGCAGCCTGCAAAGCGCCAGCGCCGGCCAGTCCGTGACCCTGCTGCTGAACGAATACCTGGACATCTCGCGCGGCGACACCCTGTCGAACGCGCAGGCGCCGGCGACCCTGCTCAAGCAGGTCGTGGCCGACGTCTGCTGGATGTCGGACGAGCCGCTCGACCTGCGCCGCAAGTACTGGATCAAGCACGGCACGCGCCAGACCGCGGCCAAGGTCACGAAGGTGGACACCCTGCTCGACGTCAACACCCAGGAACGCAAGGCGGTCGACGACCCGGCCGCGGGCCTGAAGCTGAACGACATCGCGCGCATCCACCTGACGGTCCAGCAGCCGCTGGCGGCGGACGCCTACGCCGACATCCGCGCCACCGGCGCCTTCATCCTGATCGACGAAGTCACGCACCAGACCGTGGCAGCGGGTATGATTCGTCTCGGCGAATAAACCAGGAGCAGTGGATGACGGAACTCGGGAAGGTCTACCTGATCGGCGCCGGCCCGGGTGCGGCCGACCTGATCACCGTGCGTGGGGCGCGCCTGCTGGCGCAGGCCGATGTGGTGCTCTACGACGCGCTGGTGACGCCCGAGATGCTGGCACTGTGTAGCCAGGCCGAGCTGATCTCGGTCGGCAAGCGTTCCGGCCAGCGCTCCACGGCCCAGGAGGCGATCAACCGCCTGCTGGTCGAATGCGCACAACAGTACCGGATGGTCGTGCGCCTGAAGGGCGGCGACCCGATGCTGTTCGGCCGCGCCGACGAGGAATTGCGCGCGCTCGAAGCGCTCGGCATCGCCGTCGAGATCGTCCCCGGCATCACCACCGCGGTGGCCGCCGCCGCCGCCACCAGGCAGCCGCTCACCAAGCGCGGCGTGGCGAGGAGCGTCGCCTTCTTCACCTCCAGCACGGCGCCCGACCAGCCCGAGCACCCCGCCCTGCCCCACACCGACACCATGATCCAG
>DOUW01000539.1:3455-4674 GCA_003520365.1 Massilia sp. | reverse complement strand
CGGGCGCCCCGGCCACGGCGCGATAAGCGAAGTTAAAGAATACGAAAGGATCCAGATGCATCAGACTGAACATTTCAAGGTAACCTACAACACGCAGCGCAAGTTCCGCTGGTTCTCGGCCCTGGGGCTGGCCGCGCTCGCCCTGAGCACCGGGCTGGCGATGGCGCAAACGCCGGCTGGCGCGCCGGCTACCGCGCCGGCTACCGCGCCGAATAACGAACTGCCCGGCAAGGGCATCAAGGTGCAGGCGCTGCAAAGCTCGGTCGCGGAAGAAACCTTCCAGACCATGCTGGTCGACCGCGCCCTGCAAAAGCTGGGCTACGAGACGCAGCCGATCAAGGAAGTCGACTATCCGGCCGCCCACATCGCGATCGCGAACGGCGACGCCACCTTCCTCGCCGTGCACTGGGACCCGCTGCACCAGGACTATTACGACAACGCCGGCGGCGACGCCAAGCTGCTGCGCACCGGCCAGTATGCCGGTCCCGCCGCGCAAGGCTACCTGATCGACAAGGCGACGGCCGAGAAGTACAAGATCACCAACATCGACCAGCTGCGCGACCCGAACCTGGCCAAGCTGTTCGACCACGACGGCGACGGCAAGGCCGACCTGACCGGCTGCACTCCCGGCTGGGGCTGCGAAGCGATGGTCGAGCACCACATGGACGCCTACAAGCTGCGCGACACGGTGCAGCACGTGCAGGGCAGCTATGCCGCGCTGATCGCCGACACCATCGGCCGCTACCAGCGCGGCGAACCGATCCTGTACTACACCTGGACGCCGTACTGGGTGAGCGGGGTGCTGGTGCCGGGCAAGGACGTGGTCTGGCTGCAGGTGCCGTTCTCGGCCAATCCGCGCAACGCCAACACCAAGCTGAACGACGGCAGCGACTACGGCTTCTCCGTGAATACCACGCGCATCGTCGTGAACCGCGCCTGGGCCGAGAAGAACCCGGCGGCGGCCAAGCTGTTCGAAGTCATGCGCCTGCCGATTGCCGACATCAATGCCCAGAACGAGCGCATGCGCACCGGGGAAAACGGGCAGGAGGATATCGCGCGCCATACGGAAGGCTGGATCAAGTATCACCAGCAGGTGTTCGATGGCTGGATCGCGCAGGCGCGGGCGGCGGCGAAGCCTTGATGTCGCCGGCAGTGGCGCGTGCCCGCGCCGCCTTGTAGGCGCTGTCACCGTTCACTATGGATGAGCAGTGAACTGTCG
>DOUW01000539.1:0-3443 GCA_003520365.1 Massilia sp. | reverse complement strand
GAACGGGCCCCAGCGGCTGCGCGTCCTCGACGCCTTGCAACCGGCTGCCGGGCTGCACCAGGTGCTCGCGCTGATCGCACAAGTCAGGTCGGCCAGACGCTGCTGCCCCCATTGCCGGTGTGAACGCTGGCACCGGCATGGCCATGCCAACGACCTGCAGCGCTACCGTTGCCGCGCGTGCCGGCGCACCTTCAACGACTTGACCGGTACCCCGTTGGCGGGCCTGCGGCTGCGTGGAAAATGGCTGGCTTATCTCGATGCGCTGCGGGCATCGCGCCCGGTGCGGGCGGCGGCCGACGGCGTCGAGGTACACCGTAACACCGCTTTCCGCTGGCGTCATCGCTTCCTGGATCGGGTGAAGGCGGACCGGCCAGCCCGACTAAACGGTATCGCCGAGGCCGACGAAATGTTCATCCTGGAATCCCAGAAAGGTTCGCGCACGCTCGATCGGCCGGCGCGCAAGCGGGGTGGCGCGGCCAGCAGGCGCGGCATTTCACGCGAACTCGACTGCATTCTCGTGGCGCGTGACCGCAACAAGCAGACTATCGATGCCGTCACCGGCCGCGGCCCGGTCAGCAAGATCCAGCTCGAGCGCCACCTGCTGCCCTTCCTGGACAGGGACGTCTTGCTTGTGACGGACGCGAACGCGGCCTATCGTGTTTTCGCCCGTGCCCACGGTATTGCGCACCAGGCCGTCAATGTCAGCGCCGGCCAGCGGATCCGGCCGGGCCCGAACGGCGCCATCCACGTACAGAACGTGAACGCCTATCACCAGCGCTTGCGCGCATGGCTGGCGCCTTTCCATGGGGTCGCATCGCGCTACCTGCCGAACTACCTGGGATGGCGCCGGATGCTCGATGGCGGGAAGATCACTTCTGCCGATCAGTTGTTTCGCCTTGCGATCGGGCTCATCCACAGCGAACGGTGACAGCGCCGCCTTGTAAGACCTGCCGCTATCCCCTATGATGGATGCAATTTCTATAATGCAACTATCAGTGGGGAACGGAATGGCAAGGTTTTCGGGCGCGCACAACAGCAAGCAGGTCTACCAGGCGGCGGAGACGTTCCGGGACCGCTGCCTCGCCGCGGACGGTTCACTGCTGTCGCAAGGCGCAGCGGTATGGACCCTGGCGAACCTGCAGGACTTGAAGCGACGCTTCAACGACAATCCGGAAGAGGGCAAACGTTCGTTCATCGAAAAATTTCGCGACCAGCTCCAGGACGCCTCGCCCGACGTCAAGCGCCTCGGTGCGGAAGCATTGTGCGTCTATCTCCTGTTTCCGTCGAAGATAGGCCCGGCGCGCAAGCGTGCGGCGGTCAACGAGGTGCTCGAGTGGGTAGGCGAGCAGATCGCGGACGATAGCGAGATCGTGCGTGCTTTCCAGGGCGGCCTGGGCGGCGCGGGGCTGGGCTACAACACGCGCCGGCCCTACGAACTCGGCTACCTGATCGAACTGGCGCTCAAGCTCAAGATGCTGGGCGCCGAGCGCCGCGCCGACCTGCTGGCCGATCCCTGGACGTTCCGCGAATTTGCCGTCGACGTCGAGGACGGCAAGTCGAAGCAGTTGCGCCATATCCTGCTGCATCTCCTGTTCCCCGAAGAATTCGAACGGATCGGCAGCGCCCGCCAGAAGGCCCAGGTGCTGGCGGTCTTCAAGCCGCTTGCCCGCTCCCCGGCCGACAACGAGGACCAGCAACTGCTGTCGATCCGGCAGCAGCTGGGAACGCTCCTGGGCCGGCCGCCGGAAACGCTCGACTTCTACGAAAAGCCCTTGGTATCGGCCTGGTACGACGGCTCCGACGAGGACGAGGACGACGCCGGTCCGTCGGTCGAGCTGGTCCAGCACAAGCGCCAGGTGGTGCTCTACGGCCCGCCGGGCACCGGCAAGACCTTCCAGGCCAAGCAGCTGGCGCGCAAGCTGATCCACGCGTGCGCGCTCGCGCAACTGGGACCGACCGGGTATTTCGAGTCCCAGGCCGCGATCGAACAGCGCTGCGTGGACAACGTGCACCGGCTGCAGCTCCATCCGGCATACAGCTACGAGGACTTCGTGCGCGGCCTGCACATCGTTCCCGGTGGCGCCACCGAGTACAAGCCCGGCCGCCTGTTGACGCTGATCGCCGAGATCGAGGAGCAGCGCAAGGGCGCGGGCCCGCACCTGCCGCATGTGCTGATCCTCGACGAGATGAACCGGACCGATCTGAGCCGGATGCTGGGCGAGTGTTTTTCGCTGCTCGAGAACCGTAACGAAACGGTCGACCTGCCCGGGCATGGCGTCGACGGCAAGCCGATGACGCTCAGGATTCCCGACGACCTCTACATCGTGGGCACGATGAACCTGATCGACCAGTCGGTCGAGCAGCTCGACTTTGCCTTGCGCAGGCGCTTCTTCTGGTTCCTGTGCCCGTTCAGCACCGCCGCGCTGCTGGTGGCGGCCGAGGCGCGCTGGAACGAGGTGCAACAGCGCAGCGTGCAGGCAGGCGGGAGGGGCGTTTCCTGGAACGACGTGAGCCAGGATTTCGCCGACCTCGCCGCCGCCGCCGCCGACCTGAACGCGCGCATCCGCGACAGCGCCGTCCTCGGTGCGCAGTACGAGATCGGGCATACCTACTTCCTCGATATCGTCGAATTCCTGCACGCGTCGCTGCCGTCGAAGGGTGCGCCGAAACTCTGGAACAGCAAGAACGAGCCCACGGATCCGATCCACCGGCTGTGGCGCCTGTCGATTTCGCCCCTGCTCGAACAGTACCTGGGTGGGCTCGACAGCCAGGCGCGCGAGCTCGAGCTTGCGGCGTTGCGCGCTGCGTTCCTGCGGCCGCGCGCCCCGGTCAAGTAAGCGGCGGGGGGCGGCATGGCCAGGAAAAAGGGGGCGGCCGAGGCCGTCAAGGCCCAGGCAATCAGGCTCTGCGTGACGGATTCGTCGTCGTTCGAAGCGCCGTCGGATGAAGCCGACAAATGGCTGCGCCGGCTGGCGCGCGGCGTCAGGGCCGGCGATTTCGTGGTCGCGCTGTCGGATGACGGCCAGGCCGAGGACGAGGAAATCGTGTATTGCGAGCGCGACGGCACCTGGCGTGCCGGCCGCTACATCGGCACCGTGGTGTTCGAAGGGCATACCCTGGTCATCGAGCCGCGTTTCGGGCGGCCCAGGATTCTCGAGTGGCTGTCCGAGATCCAGTCCATCGTCCTGGCGAAAATGCCGGGCGTGCTGGAGCGGCACGAGAACTTCATCGCGGCGCTGCTCGCCGTGATCTGGGGCCGGGCCTTCGTCGAAGCGGCGCGCCATGGCCTGCCGGCGCTGCGCCATGAAACCAGGACCGCCGGCACGATGCTGCGCGGAGCGCTCAGCGTGCGCGAGTCGATCCGCCTGCGCGCCGCCGGCAGCCCGAAGGTGGTGTCGGTGCGTCGCGAGCGGACGCTCGACCATGCGGTGAGCAACGTGATC
>DOUW01000148.1 GCA_003520365.1 Massilia sp. | reverse complement strand
CCTGGCCCAGCGCTCGGCCGCCGCCGCCCGCGAAATCAAGTACCTGATCGGCGACTCGGTCGACAAGGTGCGCGAAGGCAGCACCCTGGTCGAGCAGGCCGGCGCCACCATGCAGGACGTGGTGGCGAGCGTGCGCCGCGTGACCGACATCATGGCCGAGATCACGGCCGCCAGCATGGAACAGAGCACCGGCATCGCCCAGGTCAGCCGCAACGTGCTCGAGATGGACCAGACCACCCAGGAAAACGCCGCCCTGGTCGAGGAAGCGGCGGCCGCGGCCGCCGCGATGCAGGACCAGGCGGCCCAGCTGGCGCACGCCGTCAGCATCTTCAAACTGGCGGACGAGGCGCCCCGGCTGGCGCCGTCATCCCCACGCAAACAATTGACTGCACGTTAAAACGAGAAGGAGACAACGACATGAAAACCCTGAAAACCCTGGCCACCGGCGCCGCCCTGGCGCTGGCCATCGCCTTGCCGGCCGCGGCCGCCGTCGATGTGAACGGCATCAAGTTCGAAGACGTCAACAAAGTCGGCGGCAAGGACCTGAAACTGAACGGCGCCGGCATGCGCACCAAGCTGGTGATCAAGGTGTATGCCGCCGGCCTGTATCTGACGGAAAAGAGCAAGAACGTTGCCGACATCCTCAAAATGGACGGCCCGCGCCGCGTGACCCTGGTGATGGCGCGCGACATCTCCTCCGAAGACCTGGGCAAGGCCTTCATGGACGGCATCAACGAGAATGTGGACAAGGCGGAAAAAGCGAAGCTCGTCGGCCAGATCGGCAAGTTCGGCGAGATGTTCGCCAGCGTCGACCAGATCCGCAAGGGCGACGTGCTGCACATGGACTGGATCCCGGGCACGGGCACCGTGTGCGAGCTGAACGGCAAGCGCATCGGCGAGCCTGCGTCGGACATTAATTTCTATAACGCCGTGCTGCGCATCTGGCTGGGAGAAAAGCCGGCCGACCGGTCGCTGAAGCCGGCGCTGCTGGGCGAGGCCAAGTAACCCGCCAGGACGTAAAAAAACGCGGCGCCGGAGTTCCGGTCGCCGCGTTTTTCTTTATGCGGAGGTATGTTGTTCGTCAGACGCCCGAACCCAGGGTGCCGGTGCCGGGGCCCTTGGCCGAGTCGATTGCGCGCTGCAACACGGCGCCGGTTTTTTGCGCCAGGCGCGCCGCGCGCTGTTCCTTGGTCATGCGTGGGCGGACGGTCAGCACCAGGGCACGCACGATGCCGCTCAAGAGGGGACGGAAAAACATCAAAACACTGATCACCAGCGCCAGCAGCAGGGCGGCGCGCAGCAGCTCCGCCAGCGGCAGCACAGGGAAGGAGAACTGGGTCAGGGTCGAAACGAAGGACATGGTCAGGTCGGAATGTTGTTTTTTAAAACTATAGTGCAATGCAACATATAAATCTAATTCCGTTTCCTGATGTGGCTTATATTGATCATGAATGAAATGGGTTACACTGGCGTACAGACCTATAACGGGCGTGCTGTTGACGCCACATATCGAGACACCACATGAGCTTCCTGACGCTGGACCTGAACTTGCTGCGCGTATTCGACGCAGTCATGACCGAACAAAACCTGACGCGCGCCGCCGGCCATCTTGCGATGACCCAGCCGGCGGTCTCGAATGCGATCAAGCGCCTGCGCGAAAGCCTGGGCGACGAATTGCTGATCCGGACCGCCTACGGCGTGAAGCCGACGCCGCGCGCCGAGGCGCTGTGGCCGGCCGTGCGCCAGGCGCTGGCGGCGCTGGAAGCGGCCGTGATGCCGGAAACCTTCGACGTGTCCAAGGCGCAAGCCACCTTCCGCATGGCGATGGCCGACGCCACCGCCGCCTATTGGCTGCCGTCCTTGATGCGCTCGATCGAGCGCGAGGCGCCGGGCGTGAACATCCGCATGGTGCCGCTGACCACGCGCGAACCGCGGCCGATGTTGCTGCGCGGCGACATCGACCTGGCCGTCGGCTTTTTCCCGGGTGTCGCGGCCCAGCTGTCCTACGAGACCGGCTCGCCGATCCGTCACGAACGCCTGTACTCGGGCAAATATGTGTGCGTGATGCGCAAGAACCACCCGCTGGCCGACGGCTCGCTGGACCTCGATTCCTATTGCAAGGCGAATCACCTGCTGGTGAGCTTTTCCGGACGCGCCCACGGCCTGGTCGACGAGGCGCTGGCCCAGATCGGCCGCGAGCGCCGCATCCTGCTGACGGTGAACCAGTTCTTCACCGCCGGGCGGGTGGTCGCCAATTCCGACCTGATCACGGTGCTGCCGAAACACCTGATGGGTTCGACCGGCATGACCGACGCCCTGATCTGGCGCGAACTGCCGTTCGCACTACCTGCCGTGCACCTGGACATGCTCTGGCACGAACGCGACGGCCGCAGCCCGGCCCACCGCTGGCTGCGGAATAACCTGGAAACGACGGCGGCGGCGGCAACGAAACCGCTGGTGGAGCGCCAGGCGGCGTAAGAATCAGTACTGCGGAATCCTCCCCGGATTCCGCGGCCTGAACCGTAGGGTGGGCACTCCGTGCCCACGCGGTGCAGGGCATGCAATCACGAAGCGTCTGACAACACCCTGCGGTTGTATTCAAATACCGGCCGTGCGAGACAGCACACCACCACCATTCATAGCCGCGTGTCCGCATGCAGACACGCCGCGTCACATCATCCGTCTCGACGAAACACCGCCAACACGACGCGTCGTTCCGCGTGGGCACGGCGTGCNNGGCGTGCCCACCCTACGGGATGCGTCAACAGATTCGTTCACATAACGGCGTGCGACTGCCGGAAACGATCACCGAATCGGCAACTTCGTCGTATTTTTGACCTCTTCCATCACGGCATACGTGTGCGTTTCGCGCACGCCCTTCTGCAGCAGCGTCTTGCCGAGGAATTCGCGGTATGCTGCCATGTCTTTGACGCGCGCCTTGACCAGGTAATCGAAGCCGCCGGCCACCATGTGGCATTCGAGCACTTCCGGGATCAGCTGCACGCTCTGTTTAAAGGCGTCGAACACCTCCGGCGTGGTGCGGTCCAGCACCACTTCGATGAAGACCAGCAGCGAGACATCGAGCAGCTGGGGATTCAACTGGGCCGTGTAACCCGTGATGTAGCCGGACTCGTGCAGCTTGCGCACACGCTCGAGGCAGGCCGCCGGCGACAGGTTCACGCGTGCCGCCAGCTCGACGTTGCTGATGCGTCCGTCGTTCTGCAACTCGGCCAGAATTTTTTTCGAAATCTTGTCCAGCATGGTGTCTCTCGCTTCGCCGTAAATATTATTTGGCCGAATTCTCGCATCAAAAACTATCTATTGCTAGTACCCTTTAAAAACAGAATTAATCCAGAAGATTTCCTTCTACAATCAAACGATTGAGAGTGCTTAAAAAATCTCCAATCCAAGGCGCAGCGCCGGCCAGCCATGGGGATTGTTGAGCCCTCGGAAGCACGTACCAAAACGCGCGCCGACTGCATCGCAGGACGGCGCGTTTTGCTGTGTACGCTCCCTTTGATCCGACTTTTTCTTTTTTACAGACCCGCCATGCAGATCGCCGCCACCCCGGCCACCACCTTCGTTCCCTTCGACGCCTTCCAAGCCGAAACCAGACAGGAGCAGACGCCCCTGCGCGCCGCCATCACCGCCGCCTACCGCCGCGACGAACAGGAAGCCGTCCAGTGGTTGCTGGCCCAGGGCGCGCGCCCGAGTGCGGATGCCAAACCGCTGGCGCACCGCCTGGTCTCGAGCGTGCGTGCGAAACGCACCCGCGCCTCGGGCGTCGATGCGCTGATGCACGAGTTCTCGCTGTCGTCGGAAGAGGGCGTGGCGCTGATGTGCCTGGCCGAAGCGCTGCTGCGCATCCCCGACAGCGCCACCGCAGACCGCCTGATCGCCGACAAGATCAGCAAGGGCGACTGGCGCAGCCACCTGGGCGAATCGCCTTCGCTGTTCGTGAATGCGGCAACCTGGGGCCTGCTCGTCACCGGCAAGCTGGTCTCGACCACCAGCGAACGCGGCCTCGGTTCGGCGCTGACGCGCCTGATCGCGAAAGGCGGTGAACCCTTGATCCGCAAGGGCGTCGACATGGCCATGCGCATGCTGGGCAACCAGTTCGTCACCGGCCAGACGATCGAGGAAGCGTTGAAAAACAGCCAGGCCAACGAGGCGCGCGGCTATCACTATTCCTACGACATGCTGGGCGAAGCGGCGCTGACCGAGCTCGACGCCCAGAATTATTACGCTTCGTACGAAGCGGCGATCCACGCGATCGGTAAGGCCTCGAACGGACGCGGCATCAAGAACGGCCCGGGCATCTCCATCAAACTGTCGGCCCTGCACCCGCGCTACAGCCGCGCCCAGTATGCGCGCGTGATGGGCGAACTGCTGCCGCGCGTGCGCAGCCTGGTGCTGCTGGCGAAAGGCTACAACATCGGCATCAACATCGACGCCGAGGAAGCGGACCGCCTCGAAATCTCGCTCGACATGCTCGAAGCCCTGGCGTTCGATCCGGAGCTGGCCGGCTTCGAGGGCATCGGCCTGGTGGTGCAGGGCTACCAGAAGCGCTGCCCGTTCGTGATCGACTACGTGGTCGACCTGGCGAAACGCAGCGGCCGCAAATTCATGGTGCGCCTGGTGAAGGGCGCCTACTGGGACGCCGAGATCAAGCGTGCCCAGGTCGACGGCATGCCGGGCTATCCGGTCTACACGCGCAAGGTCTACACGGACGTGTCCTACCTGACTTGCGCCCAGAAACTGCTTGCCGCGACCGACGTCATCTACGCCCAGTTCGCTACCCACAACGCGCACACCCTGTCCGTGATCTACACCTGGGCCAAGGAGCGCGGTGTGGACAACTACGAATTCCAGTGCCTGCACGGCATGGGCGAAACCCTGTACGACCAGGTCGTCGGCAAGGATAACCTGGACAAGGCTTGCCGCATCTACGCGCCGGTCGGCTCGCACGAAACCCTGCTGGCGTACCTGGTGCGCCGCCTGCTGGAAAACGGCGCGAATTCCTCGTTCGTGAACCAGATCGTCGACGAGAAGATCCCGGTCGAGACCCTGCTGAACGATCCGTTCGAGGTGGCGCGCGCCAGCGGCGGCCTGCCGCACACGGGCATCGCCCTGCCGCGCGCGATGTTCGGCGCCGAGCGCAAGAATTCCGCCGGCCTGGATCTGACGAACGAGGATACGTTGCGCCTGCTCGGCACCGAACTGTCGCGCCAGCGCGAGTACAAGGCGACGCCGCTGGTCGCCGGTAGCGTACAGGGCGCCGATGCGCTGGCGGTCGTGAATCCGGCGCAGTCGGCCGATATCGTCGGCAGCGTGCTCGAGGCGTCGAAAGCCGACGTCGACACCGCCCTGCAGGCGGCCGCCGACTTTGCCGGCCAGTGGCAAGCCAGCGCCGGCCTTGATCGCGCCGCGATCCTGGTGCGCGTGGCCGACCTGTTCGAGGAGAACATGGCCGAATTGATGGCCCTGGCCGTGCGCGAAGCCGGTAAATCGCTGCCGAACGCGATCGCCGAGATCCGCGAAGCGGTCGACTTCCTGCGCTACTACGGCGCCCAGGCCAAGGATGCCGGCGCCGTGCAGGCCCTCGGACCGGTCACGTGCATCAGCCCCTGGAACTTCCCGCTGGCGATCTTCACCGGCCAGGTCGCCGCGGCCCTGGCCGCCGGCAACGTCGTGCTGGCGAAACCGGCGGAACAGACGCCGCTGATCGCTTACCGCGCGGTGCAGATGTTCCACGAAGCCGGCGTCCCGGCTGCCGCCCTGCAGCTGCTGCCGGGACGCGGCGAAGTGGTCGGCGCGGCACTGACGCTTGACGCGCGCGTAAAAGGCGTGATCTTCACAGGGTCGACCGAAGTGGCGCAATTGATCAACCGCACGCTGGCCGCGCGCGCCGACAAAGAGGGCGTCGACATCCCGCTGGTCGCCGAAACCGGCGGCCAGAACGCCCTGATCGTCGATTCCTCGGCGCTGCCGGAGCAGGTGGTGCAGGACGTGCTGAGCTCGGCATTCGACTCGGCCGGCCAGCGTTGCTCGGCCCTGCGCGTGCTGTTCCTGCAGGAAGATATTGCAGATAAAACGATTCGCATGCTGAAGGGCGCCCTGGGCGAACTGCGCGTCGGCAGCCCGGACCGCCTGGCGACCGACATCGGCCCGGTGATCGATGGCGAGGCCCAGCGCAACTTGCTGGCCCACATCGAGCGCATGAAGGCCACGGCGAAACAGCATTTCGCGCTCGAGCTGCCAGCCAGCGTGACGTCGCAGGGCACCTTCGTGCCGCCGACCGTGCTGGAAATCGGTTCGCTGGCGGAGCTGAAGCAGGAAGTCTTCGGTCCGGTGCTGCACATCGTGCGCTACCGCCGCGCCGACCTGGGCCGTGTGATCGATGCGATCAACGCCACCGGTTACGGCCTGACCCTGGGCGTGCATTCGCGCATCGACGAGACCATCGACTTCATCGTCGCCCGCGCCCACGTCGGCAACATCTACGTGAACCGGAATATCGTCGGCGCCGTCGTCGGCGTGCAGCCTTTCGGCGGAGAAGGCAAATCCGGCACCGGCCCGAAAGCCGGCGGTCCGCTCTACCTGAAGCGCCTGCAGCGCGGCGCGGCGCCCTTGCTGGAACACACGAACACGCCGAATCCGGCCCTGGTGTCGCTGCTGGTTTGGGCGCGCAATCATGGCCACGACGGCGTGGTGGAGCTGGGCGACCGGTACATCCGCACCCACCTGAACGGGATCACGCTCGACTTGCCGGGCCCGACCGGCGAACGTAACCGCCTGTCGTTCTGCCCGCGCGGCGCCGTGCTGTGCGCGGCCGACTCGCAACAGGCGATGCTGAACCAGCTCGCCGCCGCGCTGGCGACCGGCAACCGCGCCTATGTGCTGGCCAGCGCCCAATCGGCGGTGCCGAACGACCTTCCGGCGGAGGTCAAGGACCGCATCCGTTTCGTCGGCGCCGCCGAGGTGGCGCAGTGCGACTTCCAGATCGCCCTGGTGGAAAGCGGCATGCGCGGCGAACTGCGTTCCCAGCTGGCGGCGCGTCCGGGCGCCATCGTCGGCATCGTCGATACCGATGCGCATGCTCCGGTGGACCTGTGGCGCCTGGTGGCCGAACGCGCCGTGTGCGTCAACACGACCGCGGCTGGCGGCAACGCAAGTCTCATGACGCTGGGGCTGTGATCATGTAGGGGTTTCAATCCTAAAAACTGGAGGAAGACATCATGCTAGTCGGCGTTCCGAAGGAGATCAAAAACCATGAGTACCGGGTCGGGTTGACCCCGCCTTCCGTGCAGGAGCTGGTCGCACGGGGGCACCAGGTCATTGTCCAGACGAACGCCGGCAGCGAGATCGGGCTATCCGACGATCAATACCTGGCCGCCGGCGCCAGCATCGTCGAGACGGCGAAGGAAATCTTCGAACGCGCCGACATGATCGTGAAGGTCAAGGAGCCGCAGCCGAACGAATGCGCGCTGCTGCGCGCAGGCCAGATCCTCTACACCTACCTGCACCTGGCGCCAGATCCCGAGCAGACCTCGGCCCTGGTGGCCTCGGGTGCGGTCTGCATAGCCTACGAAACCATCACCGGCCCGGGCGGCGGCCTGCCGCTGCTCGCGCCGATGAGCGAGGTAGCGGGGCGCATGGCGATCCAGGCCGGCGCCGCCCACCTGGAAAAGTCGAAAGGCGGCATGGGCCTGCTGCTGGGCGGCGTGCCGGGCGTGGCGCCGGGCCACGTGGTCATCATCGGCGCCGGCGTGGTCGGCACCAATGCGCTGCAGATGGCGGTCGGTACCGGCGCGCGCGTCACCGTGCTGGACAAAAACATCGATCGCCTGCGCCAGCTCGACCTGGTCTACGGCAACCGCATTTCCACCCTGTATTCGAACGCGCACGCGATCGAGGAAGCCGTCCTGTCCGCCGATCTCGTCATCGGCGGCGTACTGGTACCGGGCGCGGCGGCGCCGAAGCTGGTCACGCGCAGCATGATTTCACGCATGAAAAAGGGGGCGGTGGTGGTCGACGTGGCGATCGACCAGGGCGGCTGTTTCGAGACCTCGCACCCGACCACGCACGCCGATCCGACCTTCGTCGTCGACGGCGTGGTGCACTACTGCGTGGCGAACATGCCGGGCGCCGTGGCCCGCACCTCGACTTTCGCATTGAACAATGCCACCATCGGCCACGCCGTGGCCCTGGCCAGCAAGGGCTGGCGCCAGGCGCTGGAAGACGATGTCCACCTGCGCCAGGGCCTGAACGTCTGCCAAGGCAAGGTGACCTACCAGGCCGTGGCCGAGGCGTTGGGCTACGACTACACGCCGGCCGCTTCGCTGCTGGCCTGAACGATCGTTTCTTCCGTCTCCAGGCAAAAGCGCCTGACGATGTGAAAGGCATACCGCGCGGCCACCGACTTCACGAAACGCATGAAGTCGGTGGCCGCGTTTTCGTTGGCGTTGTCCGAAATCGTCCGGATCACGGCGCAGGGCAGGCCGAGCTCGTGACAAACCTGGGCCACCGCCGCCCCTTCCATTTCCACCGCCACCAGGCCGGGCAGCGCCGCATTCAATCCATTGATGTGCTCGCGATCGTTGACGAACTGGTCGCCACTGGCGATCAGGCCGCGGTGGATGCGCGGCCGCGACAGATGAAAAGCCGCTTTCTCGAGCGGATCGATGGCCTCCTCAAAATCGTTGTCCAGGAAAGACTGCGCCGCATCCATCAGGCGTGCTCCCAGGCGATGGTCGGCCGGGAAGTGGGTCAAGCCCGTCAGCGGCACTTCGAAGCGGGGAAACAAGGGACTGGCATCCATGTCGTGCTGAACCAGCGATTCGGCAACCACGATGTCGCCAACTTGCACCGTTTTATCGCCTGCACCGGCCACACCCGTAAACAGGATGTGCGTAACTCCGAACTTCTCCACAAGCGTTGCCGCCGTCAAGGCAGCTGCAACCTTGCCTATACGCGATAAAACGCACACAGCGTCGATTTCCCAGAGTTGTCCGAGCCAGTACTCGCGCTCACCATGGATGAGCTTGTAGGGCCTCTCCATGGCCTCCACGAGCCCCTGCTGTTCTTCGTACAGCGCGCTGATGATCCCTAGACGCATATTTTTGCTTGTTGTGTGGGTTGAAAAACGCTGTGCAGCAGGGTTTTTTGCATCGTTTGGACGCTTATGCCCGCTGTTCGCGGTGTTTTTGCTGTTTACAGTAGTAAACGTATATGTATACAGCTGGTAGTGATAGTAAACGATGATGTCGTTGTGGATAAGAAGAGATTTCTCCACAAGATCAGCAGTTTACGTGCGCGGGAACTGGCTGGACAAGGATTGTATCGAGCCTGCATGGATGTTGGAAAAAAAACGGCCGGTCTTCAGTCAAGGCGTTTCTGCACATCCGATCCTGTGGATATTCAGCGGCTTGTCCACAGTTGAGCCGAAAAACCGGCGTTCCTGGACGCGTAGGGTGGGCGGCTAGCCCTCGAAGTTCGCAGATTGACAGCATGAACGCCGCCCACGCGTTCAACCTTCAGATGAATAGCCGGGCAGATCTTGCGTCACGTGCACGCGTAGGCGGCGCAATCGCTGCGTGATTTTTGATGCCAGGACGGAGCCGTCCACCCGACGCCTGTTTCGGCAACCTGGTCGATGCTGTGTTCGCGCGAACCGATTCAAGGTCGCAAACAAAACGCCGGCAGACCGTTCCGCAGTCATCGTCGGCAGCCATCGTCGGCAGCGTTCGCCTCTTCGCGACTTCCTGCCAAACCGCTTTTCGGTCGAACAGACGACAGCTTTCGTGCTGGCCTGCAGGGCGAGCGCGGGTTTGTCCACGGCCCGCGGCACTTCTCGTTTTAATACATAGAGATAAATATAAAGCTGGTAGTAGTAGTAAACGGCCGCCGAACTGTGGATAAAGCCGGTTTACTCCACAGCGTCAATGGTTTACGCGTTGCCTGAAGCCTTGAACAAACCTTGCTTCTGGCTTGCACGGATTTTGTACAAATTTTCCGGCGACGCGAAAGTCAGCCGTTCTGCACATTCGTTCCTGTGGATATACATGGGCTTGTCCACAGTGGCCTGACCGTTAGCGGCGTCCTGGCATGCGTCCGGGCCTGCGAGCAGGGCGTTGGCGTTGGCCGACAAGTCGCGGAAGGCAATGCGGAGATGCGTGCAACGACGATTGCGGCTTTGCGCCAACAGTTGGGCAGCCACGAAAAAAAAATTTTGCCGAGCGCACAGCGCGAGGCTCGCCAGGTTTACAACCAAAATCTGTATACAACGATAGTAGTAGTGTTAACAAGTACCGTTTTCTGTGGATAAGCCGGTTAACGGACGAGAAATCAGCAGTTTACGGACGGTATAAGCCGGTGGCTTGCCGCTGTATGTTCCTGGTGGCAAATCTGGACAAAAAACCGGGCCGTGGAAAAAGCCGCGTTTTTGCACAAACCGTTCCTGTGGATATCAAGAAGCTTATCCACAGGAGGGGGTCTGGCGTAATGTTTACGATCTGGTAAGCTGCTTCTCGTGAACTGAAAACGACAGCGATGGCGGCGCTGTCGTCCGTTCGCGTCCTCGCCGGGGACGGCGCTTTTTTGGCCTGATGTGGCGCTATCGCTGGGTGGAGCGATGTGCCGGGGCGTGCTGTGCAGCGCGATCGAAGGGGCGCGATTGAGGCGGCGCGATCGATGCCGATAGGGCTGGCGCTGGTGGTCCGTGTCAGGTGCGTTCGACCGTTGCGGCGAGCAGGTAACCCTTGCCCCAGACGGTTTTCAGCAGCCGGGGCTGGCGTGGATCGGTTTCGATTTTCTTGCGTAGACGGCTGACCTGGGTATCGATGGCGCGGTCGAAAACCTCGGCAGTGCCGCCCGCGCTCAGCTCCAGCAGGCGTTCGCGCGACAAGACCTGGTTCGGCGCGGCCAGCAGGATGGCAAGCAGGCGGTATTCGGCACTGCTGAGCGGAATCGCTGTGGCGCTGCCGTCCAGCAGTTCGCGTGTTTCGGTATCGAGCAGCCAATCGGCAAAGCGGTAACGGCCCGCAGCCAAGGCCGGCTGGTAGCTGGCCTGGCGTCCTGCCCGGCGCAAAATGGCATTGATACGAAGATATAACTCCGCAGTACTAAATGGCTTGACCAGGTAATCGTCGGCGCCGCTGCCAAAGCCGGCGGCCAGCTGGACCGGGTCCTTGTTCTCGGCCAGCAGGATCACCGGCATGCCGCCGCGCATGGCGATGGTGCGGCACAGCGCCAGCGCATTCACCGCCGGTGGCGCAAGTGCGAGCACGGTCAGGTCGAAATGTTGCTGTTGCATCAGCCTGCGCGCCGCGCCCATACCTTCCGCCTCGCTCACGGCCAAGCCGTGGCGGCGTAAATGTTTCCCTACTTTCTCGCGCAATGCCGGGTCGTGCTCGACCAGCAGGATTGCCGTTCCGTCCTCCATCCGCATTCCCTATCGCCGTCCTGGGTGTCGATTGACACACTCTGACAAACTTTTCATAAGACAAATGATTATGATAATCATTATCATTTACAACGTTACGGGTTGACAAGGGCTGGACAGGCCTGGCGCGGCCCCTTTGCTATGTCCTTTACCCAGAACATCCCCTCGGCACCCCTGCCAACGCTGCGTCGTGCCGGTCTCGTCTTCGGTGCCTTGCTCGCCTGCGCGTCGTTTGGCGCGTCCTTCGGTGCGCACGCGGCCACCGTGACCGACGTGTCCGGCCGCACCGTGACGATTCCCGCGAAGGTCGAGCGCATCGTCGTCGGTTTCGGCGTGTTCCCGGCCTTTGCCGTGGTCGAAGGTGCGGAATCGGCCAGGCGCGTGGTCGCCATGGGGGCGGATTTAAAGGATCGCAACAAGGCCTTGTACGAAGCGATGCTGGCGAAACAGCCGGCGTTGGCCACGATTCCGACCGTCGGCGGCGAAGGCAAGGGCTTGAGCCCCGACCAGGTCCTGGCCCTGAAACCGGACGTCGCCATCTTCGGCGGCGGCGGCGACGGCCCGGTCAGCGCCAAGGAAGGCAGCCTCCAGGCCAGGCTGGAGCAGGCCGGCGTCACCGTCGTCTACGTCGACTTCCGTTCGCATCCGGGTGCGAACACGGTGCCGAGCATTCGCACCATCGCCAAGCTGATCGGCCGCGAACCAGAGGGCGAGGCATTCGTGCGTTACCACGAGGAGCAGCTGCGCCGCGTCACCGACGTGGTCGGCAAGCTGCCCAAGGATAAACGGCCGCGCCTGTTCATGGACATGCGCGCCGGCGGCGTCAAGGATTGCTGCGGCACCCCGGGCAAGGGCAATTACGGCGACCTGATCGAGGCTGCCGGCGCCGTCAACGTCGGCGCTGAGCTGCACCAGGGCGTGCTCGGCTCGGCCAAGCCCGAAGCGATCGCCGCGGCCGGGCCGCAGATCTACGTGGCGGGCGGCGCCAGCGGGCCCGG
>DOUW01000242.1 GCA_003520365.1 Massilia sp. | reverse complement strand
GGCAGCGGCTCGGCCGGCTGCTCGACCGGAGGAACCGGCAGCGTGACGACCGGCGGCACCGGGTCGGCGGGCTTGGTCGGCGGCGTCGTCGGGACGGTCGGCTTGGTCGGCACGCGGTTGACCTCGAGCAGGATGTTTTTCAGCCAGACGTCCTGGTCGTAGCAGAAGAACAGGCCCTGGGTGCAGCCGAGCGAGACCGACAGGTTCAGCTTGCCGTCGTCGAGCATCGCCGGCAGCACGTTGAAGCTGTAGGTGACGTAGTCGCTGACGTTGGTGACCGTGCCGGCGAGAACGTTATCCAAGCGCACCGAGATCGTTTCCTTGGTGCTCCAGGTGAGGTTGAGCGGGTCGGCAAAGCTGAGCTTCAGGGTGGCCGATTCGATCTCGTAGCCGGACTGCTTCTGCACGTGCAGGATGGCGCGATACGGATCGTCGGTCGTGAGGTAGGCCGGCAGGTAGGTGGCCTGGGCGGCGGAGGTGATGCCGAAGGCGAGGGTGGCGGTGGCGAGGATCTTGTTCAGGATGTTCATGTGTTCTTGGACGTGGTGAGTTATCGCAATATTGCGCTTGATTCAAATCAAGCAATAAATGTGCCTGTAAAGAAATATTCATTCCTTTCAGTCACTTATGCGAAGTGCGTCAAGACGCGGATGCCCAAGTGTAAGATTTCTCGACAGCAGCAAAACCCTTGGGAATCGGGGGCGGGGCAGGCTGGCACTGCCTATTCGTGTTGGCATCGTTTTGCGGTTGACGTTAAGATTTTGCTACGGAAACCGCGTTTTACTAGCAGATCGACGCACGTTGTGCAGGGAGTCGCACGGCGTTTGATCTGGATTAACGGCCACTCGCGCCCGGACCAGATTGCTCGTATGATGGTCCTAGTGCGCTCACGACAAGGTAGACACCATGCGCCCCATCGTAATCGTTCCAGCATGCACGCGTGACTTCGGCGAACACCCATATCACGCGGCCCAGCACAAGTACTGCGACGCCGTCGTGCTCGGCGCCGATTGCGCGCCCATGATCCTGCCCTCGCTCGGGCCGGCGCTCGATCTGGAAACCATGCTGCAACTGTGCGATGGCATCATGCTCACCGGCTCGGCCTCGAATGTGCACCCCAGCTATTACTCGGAAGAGTTGCTCGATCCCTCGCTGCCGCAGGACCCGGCGCGCGACGAGACCACGCTGCCGCTGATCCGGGCGGCGGTCGGGCGCGGCATTCCGATCATCGCGATCTGCCGCGGTTTCCAGGAGATGAACGTGGCCCTCGGCGGCAGCCTGCACCAGGCGGTGCAGAGCGTGCCCGGCAAGTTCGACCACCGCGAGAACCCGGAACTGGGCATGGACGAGCAGTACGGCGATGCCCACAAGATTGCCATCGTGCCGGGCGGCTTCCTGCACGGCATCCTCGGCGCCGACGAAATTCCCGTCAATTCCCTGCACGGCCAGGGCGTCAACGAACTGGCGCCTGGGCTGGTGGTCGAAGCCACCGCCGAGGACGGCCTGGTCGAGGCCTTCTCGGTCGCGGCCGCGCCCGGCTTCACGCTGGCGGTGCAATGGCATCCCGAGTGGCGCATCACGCACAACCCGTATTCCATGAAGATGTTCGGCGCCTTCGGCCAGGCATGCCGCGACTACCGCGCCAGGAAACAGGGACGCTCATGACCGCCTACGAGAAATGGGCGGCGCGCGCCGTCCCCTAGCTTGCCTCGTTCTCTCCCCGCACTGCACGTGCAGGCGTGAACGCACGCCTGCGTCGACCGAACCGATAAAGAGGCAACCATGGCAATCCGCGAAAACTTCTCCTACAACGACATGGACGACTGGCTCAATGCCAAGCGCGTCACCGAAATCGAATGCCTGGTCCCCGACCTGACCGGCGTCGCCCGCGGCAAGATCCTGCCGCGCGTGAAATTCACCGAAGAGCGCGGCATGCGCCTGCCCGAGGCCGTGCTCGGCATGACCGTCACCGGCAATTCGCCGACCCACGACGACGCCTACGACCGCGCCATCTCGAGCACCGACCGCGACATGATCCTGAAGGCCGACCCGACCACCATCACCATGGTGCCGTGGGCGGTCGACCCGACCGCGCAGGTGATCCACGACTGCCACTTCGCCGACGGCACGCTGGTCGACTTCGCGCCGCGCTCGGTGCTGCGCCGCGTGTTGAAACTGTACGAGAAAAAGGGCTGGAAGCCGCTGGTCGCGCCCGAGCTCGAGTTCTATCTCACCGCGAAGAACATCGACCCCGATCTGCCATTGACGGCCCCGATCGGCCGCAGCGGGCGCTCGGAAACCAGCCGCCAGGTCTACAGCATCGACGCCGTCAACGAGTTCGATCCGCTGTTCGAGGACATCTACGACTACTGCGACATGATGAACCTCGACGTCGACACCCTGATCCACGAGATCGGCGCCGGCCAGATGGAAATCAACTTCCAGCACGGCGACCCGCTGGGCCTGGGCGACAAGGTCTTCTACTTCAAGCGCACCCTGCGCGAGGCGGCCCTGAAGCACGACATGTACGCCACCTTCATGGCCAAGCCGATGGCGGGCGAGCCGGGGTCGGCGATGCACGTGCACCAGAGCGTGGTCGATGCGAATACCGGCCGCAACATCTTCAGCGGCGACGACGGTGCGCCGTCGAAGCTGTTCCACCAGTACATCGGCGGCCTGCAGCGTTACATGCCGTCGGCGATGGCGGTCGTCGCGCCCTACGTGAACTCCTATCGCCGCATCGTGCGCCACACGGCCGCGCCGATCAACCTGCAATGGGGCGTCGACAACCGCACCGTGGGCTTCCGCGTGCCGGTCTCGGGCGCCCAGGACCGGCGCGTGGAAAACCGCATCATCGGCGCCGACGCCAACCCGTATCTCGCGCTGGCGGTGACGCTGGCCTGCGGCTACCTCGGCATGGTCGAGGGCTGCGAGCCGTCGCCCATCGTCGAAGGCAGCGCCTACAATATGCCGGTCGAGCTGCCGCAAGGCTTGCCGGAAGCCCTGAACCTGCTGCGCGGCGAGGCCGCGCTGCGCGAGGTGCTGGGCGAACGTTTCATCGACGTGTATTCGGCGATCAAGGAACTCGAGCACCAGGAGTTCATGACCGTCATCAGCCCGTGGGAACGCGAACACCTGCTGCTGCACGTCTGAGGGTTTTATAACCACAAAAAACGAGGTGTCATCATGGCAGCCAACAGCGCGGCGCTCGCCGCCAGCAGTGCATTTCCGCGCGTGCCGGACGTGGAAGCGTTCGACACGCGCGCCATCCAGCAACTCGACGCAGCCCACTACCTGCACCCGTTCACCGACCACGCCGCCCTGAGGGACAAGGGCGTGCGCGTGATCGTGCGCGCTCAAGGCGTTTACCTCTGGGATTCCGAGGGCCGCCAGGTCATCGACGGCATGTCCGGCCTGTGGTGCGTGAACGCGGGCTACGGACGCACGTCGATCTCGGAAGCGGTGTACCGGCAGATGGAAACCCTGCCGTTCTACAACAGCTTCTTCAACACCACCAACGTGCCGGCGGTGCGCCTGGCCGCCGAACTGGTCGACCTGGCGCCGCCGCAGTTCAGCCACGTGTTCTTCACCGGTTCCGGCTCGGAGGCGAACGACACGATCGTGCGCATGGTCCGCCGCTATTGGGACCTGATGGGCCAGCCGCAACGCACGGTCATCGTCAGCCGCCACAACGCCTACCACGGCAGCACCATGGCCGGCGCCTCGCTGGGCGGCATGGCGGGCATGCACGCCCAGGGCGGCTTGCCGATTCCCGACATCGTGCATATCGGCCAGCCGAATTATGCCGAGCATGGACAGGGCATGAGCGAGAACGAATTCGGCCTGCGTGCCGCCGGCTGGCTCGAAGAGCAGATCCTGGCGAGCGGCCCGGAGCGCGTCGCCGCCTTCATCGGCGAACCGGTGCAGGGCGCGGGCGGCGTGATCATTCCGCCGCAAACCTATTGGCCGGAGGTGCAGCGCATCTGCGACAAGTACGGCATTTTGCTGGTGGCCGACGAGGTCATCTGCGGCTTCGGCCGCCTCGGCACCTGGTTCGGCTCGGAACTGATGGGCATGCGCCCGGACCTGATCAGCTTTGCCAAGGGCGTGACCTCGGGCTACGTGCCGCTCGGCGGCGTGCTGGTGGGCAAGCGCGTTGCGCATGCACTGGTCGAGAAGGGCGGCGACTTCAACCACGGTTTTACCTACTCCGGCCACCCGGTGGCCTGCGCGGCGGCGCTGGAAAACCTGCGCATCCTGCGCGAGGAAAGGCTGGTCGAGAAGGTGGCGCTGGAAACCGGCCCGCACCTGAAGGCGGCCTTTGCGGAACTGGCGGCGCATCCGCTAGTGGGCCATGCCGAGACTTGCGGCATGGTGGCCGGGCTGAACCTGGTGCGGCGCAAGGGCAGCGGGCCGCACGACTGCGTCCGCTTCGACCGCGATCTCCACGTGGGCATGCTGTGCCGCGGGCACATGTTCGACAACGGGGTGATCATGCGCGCGGTCGGCGACCGCATGATCGTCGCGCCGCCGCTGGTGATGACGAAGCTTGAAATCGACGAGATGGCCGAGCGGATCTGGGATTGCCTGGATTTGACGCTGGCGGATCTGTACCAGCGCGGGTGGGTCTAACCTGGGACGGTGGTTCGTAGGGTGGGCACTCCGTGCCCACGCGTGACCTGTGCGTCGTGTTGACGCGAAAAGCAGGCCAACAATATGCAACCTTCACGCGTGGGCACGGAGTGCCCACCCTACGCCAAACAATTGTTTAGGCACTAGCCGCCAGCGTCTTCGCCGGCTCGGTCCGGTTCTTGAGCACCTGCGGCGCCAGCGAACCGACGAACATGCCGGCAAACGCCGCCAGCAGGCCGGCCAGCTGGCCCGGGAACTGTTCGCCGAGGGACGAAATTTGCGGGAAGAACAGGATCCACACGAACAAGCCGGCCGCGATGGAGAAGATCGCGCCCTGGGTGGTGGCGCGCTTCCAGTACAGGCCCATCACCAGCGGTACGAAGGCGGCGACTAGGGTCACCTGGTAGGCCGAGGACACCAGTTCATAGATCGAGGTGCCTTCCATCGCGATCGCGTACAGCAGCACCAGGGCGGCGAAGATCACGATGGTGATGCGCATCGCACGCAGTTGCTCGCGGTCGCTCATGCCCGGACGCAGGTTCTTGAGGATGTTCTCGGTAAAGCTGGTCGACGGCGCCAGCAGCGTGGCCGACGAGGTGCTCTTGATCGCCGACAGCAGGGCGCCGAAGAACAGGATCTGCATGATCAAGGGCATCTTGGTCATGACGAAAGTCGGCAGCAATTGCTGGTAATCGTTACGCGCGATTTCCATCGCATTATTGCCCATCACGACGACGGCGGCGGCGACGATGAACATCGGCACGAAACCGAACAGGATGTAGCTGGCGCCGCCGATGACCGCGCCGCTGCGCGCGGTCGGCGCGTCCTTGGCCGACATCACGCGCTGGAACACGTCCTGCTGCGGAATGCTGCCGAACATCATGGTGATGGCCGCGCCGATGAAGAAGATGATGTCGGTGAAGTTCGGTTCCGGCAGCAGGCGCCACAGGTTGGCCTGCTGGGCCATGTCCAGCACCTTGTCGGCGCCGCCGGCCAGGTCGGCGGCGAAGAAGGCGATGATCGACATGCCGACCACCAGCACGATCATCTGGATGAAGTCGGTGAGCGCAACGGCCAGGAAGCCGCCGACCACGACGTAGATCAGCACGGCCAGGGTGCCGATCACCATGCCGACCGCGGGCGACATGGCGCCGCCGGTCAGCACCGAGAACACCAGGCCGAGCGCGGTGATCTGGGCCGCGACCCAGCCCAGGTAGCTCAGGATGATGGCGACCGAGCAGAACACCTCGATGCCCTTGCCGTAGCGCTGGCGGTAGTAGTCGCCGATCGTCAGCAGGTTCAGCTTGTACAGCTTGGTGGCGAAGAACAGGCCGACCAGGATCAGGCAGGTGCCGGCGCCGAACGGGTCCTCGATGATGGCGTTCAGCCCGCCCTGCACGAAGCGGGCCGGCACGCCCATCACGGTCTCGGCGCCGAACCAGGTCGCGAACGTCGTGGTGATCACCATGATCAGGGGCAGGCTGCGGCCGGCCACGGCGAAGTCGCTGGTATTCTTGATGCGCGTGCCCGCCCACACGCCCAGCGCCAGCGTGCCCAGCAGGTAGAGCACGACACAAGTAATCAAGGTGTAGTTCATATATGTGGGGGCCTTGGGGGACGTAGAAATTATCGGGCGGAAAATCGGCGATTATAGCGGCAGAAATCGGCGGTTGGATCAAGCTCGTTCGCATTTTCGTGGAGTTTTCTTTCATCTTGGGAGGAATGCTGGCATGACAACAACACCATGGCATGAACGTGCTGCCGAACTGCGTATTGACGGTCGCGCCTTCATCGACGGCAAGCGGGTCGATGCGGCCTCGAGCGCGCGCTTCGATTGCCTGTCTCCGGTCGACGGGCGCAAGCTGGCGGAAGTGGCGCGCTGCGGCGAGGCCGAGGTCGACGCGGCCGTCGCCGC
>DOUW01000395.1:11877-20331 GCA_003520365.1 Massilia sp. | reverse complement strand
GTGGTTGCCAAGATCATCGCCTAAGTAATTTGTAGTAAAGCAGTACCTTTTAGGGGGGGGATTGTTTCCTCCTCTAAAAAAACATTCCCCGCCATGCGCGCGCATGGTGTAGAATGTGTGATTCAGCTGAAGTCTTCGTAGGGGTGTAGCTCAATTGGCAGAGCGTCGGTCTCCAAAACCGAAGGTCGCGGGTTCGATTCCCTCCGCCCCTGCCACCGAATTCTGGTGCGCAGCACCGAAAGTAAAGAAGAATGTCTAATCAATCCGTGCAAACCGTTAGCACCTCGAATGACAAGTTCAAGGTTGCCCTGGCGGTGGTTGCCGCGATTGCAGGCGTAGTCGGGTTCTTTTACCTGAAAGGCCAGAACAAACCAGCCTTGGTCGCCGCCGGCGCCCTCGTGGCTGGTTTAGTTTTTGCTGTCCTGCTTTTGTGGACGTCCACCACCGGCCGCGAGTTCCTGAACTTCGCCAAAGAGTCCGTTCGCGAAACCAAGAAGGTTGTTTGGCCGAGCCATAAGGAAGCGCGCATGATCACCATGATCGTGTTTGCCTTCGTCGTCGTGATGGCGATTTTCCTCTGGGGCACGGATAAGATTCTGGAATTCCTGTTGTACGACCTGGTCCTGGGATGGAAACAATAATGAGCGAAAACGTGCAAGATAACGCAGCCGGTGATCCGGTGCCGGGCGAAGTTCCGGCACAGGACGCCGGCGCGTCGGCGGACGCTCCCGTGAGTGTCCCGGTCAGCAACAAGCGCTGGTACGTCGTACACGTCTACTCCGGCATGGAAAAGAGCGTCATGCGTGCGCTCACCGAGCGCATCGACCGCGCCGGCATGCAGGAACAGTTCGGCCGCATCCTGGTTCCGACCGAAGAAGTCGTGGAAGTCAAGAATGGCAGCAAATCGGTTTCCGAGCGCCGCTTCTTCCCTGGCTACGTGCTGGTCGAGATGGAAATGACCGACGAGACCTGGCACCTGGTGAAGAACACCAGCAAGGTCACCGGCTTCATCGGCGGCAAATCGAACAAGCCGACCCCGATTCCGGCGCGCGAGATCGACAAGATCATGCAGCAGGTCCAGGAAGGCGTCGAGAAGCCAAGGCCGAAAGTGCTGTACGAAGTGGGCGAGCAAGTCCGCATCAAGGAAGGCCCGTTCACCGACTTCAACGGCAACGTCGAAGAAGTCAACTACGAAAAATCGAAGGTGCGTGTCACTGTCACCATCTTCGGCCGCGCAACTCCGGTGGAACTGGAGTTCGGGCAGGTAGAGAAAGTCTAAAACGCTTTAATCGGAGCGTCGCAGCAGCAAGGCGGAATCCGGTAAGAGGAGCCCCGCCGAGCCGGCAGTCAGGTAGCGGTGGGGCGCTACTACTCAATGCCAATCTAGGAGCCATTCATGGCAAAGAAAATTATTGGCTTTATCAAGCTGCAAGTTGCGGCTGGTAAGGCAAACCCATCCCCACCGATCGGTCCTGCACTCGGTCAGCGCGGCCTGAACATCATGGAATTCTGCAAGGCGTTCAACGCCCAGACCCAAGGTTTCGAGCCAGGCATGCCGATCCCGGTCGTGATCACCGCGTTCGCCGACAAGTCCTTCACCTTCGTGATGAAGACCCCGCCGGCAACCTACCTGATCAAGAAAGCCGCTGGCATCACCAAGGGTTCGCCGAAGCCACATACCGACAAAGTCGGTACGCTGACCCGTGCCCAGGCTGAAGAAATCGCAAAAACCAAGCAGCCGGACCTGACCGCCGCCGACATGGACGCCGCAGTGCGTATCATCGCCGGCTCGGCACGTTCGATGGGCATCACGGTGGAGGGTGTGTAATGGCTAAGCTGTCCAAGCGCGTCAAAGAAATGAAAGCGAAAGTCGACCGTAACAAGGTCTACGCCTTCGACAACGCACTGTCGATCGTCAAGGAATTCGCAACCGCCAAGTTCAACGAGTCGATCGATGTCGCCGTTCAGCTGGGCGTGGATCCGAAGAAGTCGGACCAGGTCGTTCGTGGTTCGGTCGTCCTGCCAGCAGGCACCGGCAAGACCGTGCGCGTCGCCGTGTTCGCCTCGGGCGACAAGGCCGAAGCCGCTAAAGCAGCCGGCGCCGACATCGTCGGTATGGAAGACCTGGCAGAGCGCGTCAAGGCCGGCGACATGCCGTTCGACGTCGTCATCGCTTCGCCGGATACCATGCGTATCGTCGGTACCCTGGGCCAGATCCTGGGCCCGCGCGGCCTGATGCCGAACCCGAAGGTTGGCACCGTGACCCCGGACGTGGCTGGCGCCGTGCGCAACGCCAAGGCCGGTCAGGTCCAGTACCGTACCGACAAGGCTGGTATCATCCACGCGACCATCGGCCGCAAGTCGTTCTCGGACGACGATCTGAAGGCCAACCTGGCCGCACTGATCGATGCCCTGAACAAGGCCAAGCCGGCTACCTCGAAGGGCGTGTACCTGCGCAAGGTCGCGATCTCGTCGACCATGGGCGCTGGCGTCCGTGTCGATCACGCTTCGATCGCCGCTGCTTAATTAAAGCAAGAATCAAGTCCCCGCAGAACAGCGCGGGGCGCATCTTTGGGCTGCCGGGGCAGGAACACCGCTCCGGCAGGCAATCAAAGACCGTTGGGCCGAATGCAGAGGTTGGGCAGGAGGTTAAAAGCACACCCAACGCAGATGGTGTACCCGAACAAGTTTTGTAGTCCACGCTGCGTGAGTTCATCCGCGTTAGATTGACTTCTTAACTTCGGACGCCGTGTTCGAACCGATGCAGACATGTTGTTTGCATCATTTAAGGAGATTGACCGTGGGTCTTAATCTGAATGACAAAAAGGCCGTCGTCGAAGAGGTAAGCGCTAAAGTTGCAACCGCGCAAACCATCGTCGTGGCTGAGTACCGTGGCATCCAGGTTGCTCACTTGACCAAACTCCGTGCAGCCGCACGTGCCCAGGGCGTCTACCTGCGTGTTCTGAAGAACACGCTGGCTCGTCGCTCGGTTGAGGGCACGCAGTTTGCCTCGCTGGCTGATTCCATGACCGGTCCGCTGATCTACTCGATCTCGGACGATGCCGTTGCAGCAGCTAAAGTCATCAACGACTTCGCTAAAACCAACGACAAGCTGGTCGTGAAAGCCGGTAACTACGCTGGTAAGGCACTGGATGCCGCCGGCGTGACCGCGCTGGCAAGCATCCCGAGCCGTGAAGTCCTCATCGCCCAGCTGCTGGGCGTCATGCAGGCACCGGTGTCGGGCTTTGCACGAGTTCTGGCTGCAGTCGCAGCACAAAAAGGCGAAGGCGCCGCTGCTCCGGCAGCAGAAGCCACCGAAGCGTAATCGCTTCGCGTCTTTCTGTTCAAGTAGAACCAAACCTGTACTACACACACACAATATTTGGAGTTTCAAATGGCAATTAGCAAAGAAGAGTTCCTGGACGCAGTTGGCGCAATGTCGGTCATGGAACTGAACGACCTGGTCAAGGCTTTCGAAGAGAAGTTCGGCGTGTCGGCAGCTGCAATGGCAGCACCGGCAGCTGGCGGTGCCGCTGGCGGCGCAGCTGCTGCTGAAGAGCAGACCGAGTTCAACGTTGTTCTGGCCGAAGTCGGCGCGAACAAGGTCGGCGTCATCAAGGCCGTCCGCGAAATCACCGGTCTGGGCCTGAAAGAAGCCAAGGACCTGGTCGACGGCGCACCGAAGACCGTCAAGGAAGCCCTGCCGAAAGCTGACGCTGAAGCCGCTAAGAAGAAGCTGGAAGAAGCTGGCGCCAAGGCCGAGCTCAAGTAATACATACGCAAAGGGCGCCGTTCAGGCGCCCGGAGCCGGAGTCAAAGCTTGCACACCCCTGCCGGAAGGCGGGGGCTGCGGCTTTGGCTCTTTTGTCGTCCCCGCGGCAAACGCAATACCCCTGCAGTACCGGCAGCGCGCAGCACAGAATAAATCGTAACACAGCAGTACGGTTGTCCTTTTCATCTGGCGGAACAAGAAGAGACTTGAGGCCTTGTATGTGGTGACCGCCACTGGCAATCCCTGAATTCTCATCCTTTCTGTCACTCACGGAGTGTCCATGCACTACTCATTTACTGAGAAGAAACGCATTCGCAAGTCGTTCGCGAAGCGCGCCAACGTTCACAACGTTCCATATCTTCTGGCTACCCAGCTTGAATCCTACGAGAATTTCCTGCAAGCGGACGCCGTCCCCTCCGTGCGCAAGAACGAAGGCCTGCAATCGGCTTTCACCTCGATTTTCCCGATCGTGTCGCATAACGGCTTTGCGCGCCTCGAGTTCCTGTCCTACGTGCTGGGCGACCCCGCATTTGACGTCAAGGAATGCCAGCAGCGTGGCCTGACCTTCGCTTCGCCGCTGCGCGCCAAGGTGCGCCTGGTGATCCTGGACAAGGAATCGCCGACCAAGCCGGTCGTCAAGGAAATGAAAGAGCAGGAAGTGTACATGGGCGAACTGCCGCTCATGACCGCCAACGGTTCGTTCGTCATCAACGGCACCGAGCGTGTGATCGTCTCCCAGCTGCACCGTTCGCCGGGCGTGTTCTTCGAACACGACCGCGGCAAGACGCACTCGTCGGGCAAGCTGCTGTTCTCGGCCCGTATCATTCCTTACCGCGGCTCGTGGCTGGACTTCGAGTTCGACCCGAAGGACATCCTGTTCTTCCGCGTCGACCGCCGCCGTAAGATGCCGGTGACGATCCTGCTGAAGGCCATTGGCATGACGCCGGAACAGATCCTGGCGAACTTCTTCGTCTTCGACAATTTCACCCTGCGCTCCGAAGGCGCCGAGCTGGAGTTCGTGTCCGAACGCCTGCGCGGCGAAGTCGCGCGCTTCGACATCGTCGATCCGAAGACCGGCAAGACCATCGTGACGAAGGATAAGCGCATCAACGCCAAGCACGTGCGCGACATCGAGGCGGCCGGCATCAAGGCCATCTCGGTACCGGAAGACTACCTGGTCGGCCGCGTGCTGGCGACCAACGTCGTCGACGGCGACACCGGCGAAATCATCGCCAACGCCAACGACGAGCTGACCGACGAACTGCTGGGCAAGCTGCGCGACGCCAACATCGAGGCTATCCAGACCCTGTACACCAACGACCTGGACCAGGGCGCCTACATCTCGCAGACCCTGCGCACCGACGACACCGCCGACCAGATGGCCGCGCGCGTGGCGATCTACCGCATGATGCGTCCTGGCGAACCGCCGACCGAAGAATCGGTCGAGGCCCTGTTCAACGGCCTGTTCTACAGCCCTGAGCGCTACGACCTGTCGGCTGTCNNCGGCCGGATGAAGTTCAACCGCCGCATCGGTCGCGACGAGCTGACCGGCGACATGACCCTGTCGAACGACGACATCCTGGCCGTGATCAAGATCCTGGTCGAGCTGCGCAATGGCCGCGGCGAAGTCGACGACATCGATCACCTGGGTAACCGCCGCGTGCGTTGCGTCGGCGAACTGGCCGAAAACCAGTTCCGCGCCGGCCTGGTGCGCGTCGAGCGCGCCGTCAAGGAACGCCTCGGCCAGGCCGAAGCGGACAACCTGATGCCGCACGATCTGATCAACAGCAAGCCGATCTCGGCCGCGATCCGCGAATTCTTCGGTTCGTCGCAGCTGTCGCAGTTCATGGACCAGAACAACCCGCTGTCGGAAATCACGCACAAGCGCCGCGTTTCCGCACTGGGCCCGGGCGGCCTGACCCGCGAGCGCGCCGGCTTCGAGGTGCGCGACGTGCACCCGACCCACTACGGCCGCGTCTGCCCGATCGAAACGCCTGAAGGCCCGAACATCGGCCTGATCAACTCGCTGGCACTGTACGCCCGCCTGAACGAATACGGCTTCCTGGAAACCCCGTACCGCAAGGTCGAAGGTTCGAAGGTCACCGACAAGATCGACTACCTGTCGGCGATCGAAGAGGGCCGCTACATCATCGCCCAGGCCAACGCCAAGATCAACGACGAAGGCCAGCTGATCGACGAACTGGTATCGGCACGCGAAGCCGGCGAAACCATCCTGGTCTCGCCAGAGCGCATCCAGTACATGGACGTGGCCCCGGGCCAGATCGTGTCGGTTGCAGCATCGCTGATTCCGTTCCTCGAGCACGATGACGCGAACCGTGCACTGATGGGCGCCAACATGCAGCGCCAGGCGGTTCCTTGCCTGCGTCCTGAAAAGGCCGTGGTCGGCACCGGCATCGAGCGCACCGTGGCGGTCGACTCGGGTACGACCGTGCAGGCCGTCCGTGGTGGTGTCGTCGACTACATCGACGCGGGTCGCGTGGTTATTCGTGTCAACGACGACGAGGCGCAAGCCGGCGAAGTCGGTGTCGACATCTACAACCTGATCAAGTACACCCGTTCGAACCAGAACACCAACATCAACCAGCGTCCGATCGTGCAGGTGGGTGACCGTGTCGCCCGCGGCGACGTGATCGCCGACGGCGCATCGACCGACCTGGGCGAACTGGCACTGGGCCAGAACATGCTGGTGGCCTTCATGCCGTGGAACGGCCTGAACTTCGAGGACTCGATCCTGATCTCGGAAAACGTGGTCAAGGACGATCGCTACACCTCGATCCACATCGAAGAGCTGTCGGTCGTCGCACGCGACACCAAGCTCGGTGCGGAAGAGATCACCCGCGACATCTCGAACCTGGCGGAAAACCAGCTGGCTCGCCTGGACGAGTCGGGCATCGTCTACATCGGCGCGGAAGTGACCGCCGGCGACGTGCTGGTCGGTAAGGTGACCCCGAAGGGCGAAACCCAGCTGACCCCGGAAGAGAAGCTGCTGCGCGCGATCTTCGGCGAAAAAGCCTCGGACGTGAAGGACACCTCGCTGCGCGTGCCGTCGGGCATGGTTGGTACCGTCATCGACGTGCAAGTGTTCACCCGCGAAGGCATCCAGCGCGACAAGCGCGCCCAGCAGATCATCGACGACGAGCTGAAGCGTTTCCGCCTGGACCTGAACGACCAGATGCGTATCGTGGAAGGCGACGCCTTCCAGCGTCTGGAGCGTATGCTGGTCGGTAAAGTCGTCAACGGCGGTCCGAAGAAGCTGTCGAAAGGCGCCGTCATCACCGCCGAGTACCTGGCCGACCTGGACAAGTTCCACTGGTTCGACATCAGGCCAAGCGACGACGAGACCGCCAACGCACTGGAAGCGATCAAGGAGTCGATCAACGAGAAGCGTCACCAGTACGACCTGGCCTTCGAAGAGAAGCGCAAGAAGCTGACGCAAGGCGACGAGCTGCAGCCTGGCGTGCAGAAGATGGTCAAGGTCTACCTGGCCGTCAAGCGCCGCCTGCAGTCGGGCGACAAGATGGCGGGCCGCCACGGTAACAAGGGTGTGGTCTCGCGTATCGTCCCGGTCGAAGACATGCCGTTCATGGCCGATGGCCGTCCGGCGGACGTCGTGCTGAACCCGCTGGGCGTTCCGTCGCGTATGAACGTCGGTCAGATCCTGGAAACCCACCTCGGTTGGGCAGCCAAGGGCTTGGGCTGGCGCATCGGCGAAATGCTGGCGGCGCAAGCGAAGGCAGCGGATCTGCGCACCTTCCTGGGCAAGATCTACAACGAAACCGGCCGCAAGGAAGACCTGGACAGCTTCAGCGATGAAGAAATCCTGAGCCTGGCGAACAACCTCAAGAACGGCGTGCCGTTCGCGACCCCGGTGTTCGACGGTGCCCACGAGGAAGACATCCGCCGCATGCTGGACCTGGCGTTCCCGGACGACATCGCCGCCAACCTCGGCATGACCCCGTCGAAGAACCAGGTCACGATGTACGACGGCCGCACCGGCGAAGCATTCGAGCGCAAGGTCACCGTCGGCTTCATGCACATGCTGAAGCTGCACCACCTGGTCGACGACAAGATGCNNCCAGTTCGGTGGCCAGCGCTTCGGTGAGATGGAGGTGTGGGCACTGGAAGCGTACGGCGCATCGTACGTGCTGCAGGAAATGCTGACTGTCAAGTCGGACGACGTGAACGGCCGTACCAAGGTGTACGAAAACCTGGTCAAGGGTGACCACGTGATCGACGCTGGCATGCCTGAATCGTTCAACGTGCTGGTCAAGGAAATCCGCTCGCTGGGTATCGATATCGACCTCGAGCGTAACTAAGAAGCAGGACGGAGCGGCAAGGCTGAGTGATTGGCCTTGCCATCCGGGCGGGAGCCCCAAAGTACTCCTGTCCGACTCCTGAATTGCCGCTTGGTTTGAGCCGCTGCGCAAGCAGCGCCTCGCAATGAAATTTAGTCACCTCTGGAGTGATACATGAAAGCACTGCTCGATCTATTCAAGCAAGTACAGCAAAATGAAAGTTTCGACGCCATCAAGATTGGCCTGGCGTCGCCTGAAAAAATTCGTTCGTGGTCGTTCGGTGAAGTCAAGAAGCCCGAGACCATCAACTACCGTACCTTCAAGCCGGAGCGTGACGGCCTGTTCTGCGCCAAGATCTTTGGCCCG
>DOUW01000395.1:0-11814 GCA_003520365.1 Massilia sp. | reverse complement strand
CTGGTTCCTGAAGTCGCTGCCGTCGCGTCTGGGCATGGTCCTGGACATGACCCTGCGCGACATCGAACGCGTGCTGTACTTCGAAGCATACGTCGTGACCGATCCTGGCATGACCCCGCTGAAAAAGTGCCAGATCATGTCGGAAGACGATTACGCCGCCAAGTACGAAGAGTACGGCGACGACTTCACCGCGTACATGGGCGCCGAAGGCATCCGTGAACTGCTGCGCTCGATCGACATCCACCGCGATGCCGAAGCCCTGCGCGTCGAGCTGAAGGAATCGAAGTCCGAAGCGAAGATCAAGAAATACGCCAAGCGCCTGAAAGTGCTCGAGGCGTTCCAGCGTTCGGGCATCAAGCCCGAGTGGATGATCATGGAAGTGCTCCCGGTCCTGCCGCCGGAGCTGCGTCCGCTCGTCCCGCTGGACGGTGGCCGTTTCGCCACCTCGGACCTGAACGACCTGTACCGCCGCNNCGAAAAGCGCATGCTGCAGGAAGCAGTGGACTCGCTGCTGGACAACGGCCGTCGCGGCAAGGCGATGACCGGCGCCAACAAGCGTCCGCTGAAGTCGCTGGCCGAAATGATCAAGGGTAAGGGCGGCCGTTTCCGTCAGAACCTGCTGGGCAAGCGCGTCGACTACTCGGGCCGTTCGGTCATCGTGGTCGGTCCGCAGCTGAAACTGCACCAGTGCGGCCTGCCGAAGCTGATGGCCCTGGAACTGTTCAAGCCGTTCATCTTCAACAAGCTGGAACTGATGGGTCTCGCGACCACCATCAAGGCCGCCAAGAAGCTGGTCGAAGTGCAAGAGCCGGTCGTCTGGGACATCCTGGAAGACGTCATCAAAGAACACCCGGTCATGCTGAACCGTGCACCAACCCTGCACCGTCTCGGTATCCAGNNCCAGCTGCACCCGCTGGTCTGCGCGGCGTTCAACGCCGACTTCGACGGTGACCAGATGGCAGTCCACGTCCCGCTGTCGATCGAAGCACAGATGGAAGCCCGCACCCTGATGCTGGCCTCGAACAACATCCTGTTCCCGTCGAACGGCGAACCGTCGATCGTGCCGTCGCAGGATATCGTGCTGGGTCTGTACTACGCGACCCGCGAGGCGATCAACGCCAAGGGCGAAGGCATGATGTTCCCGGACGTCTCGGAAGTCATCCGCGCGTACGACAACAAGGAAGTCGAACTGGCGACCCGCATCACCGTGCGTATCGTCGAGTACCCGCGCGTTGCCGGCACCGATGAATTCGAACGTACCGTGACCCGTTACGAGACGACCGTCGGCCGTGCCATTCTCTCCGAGATCCTGCCGAAAGGCCTGCCGTTCTCGGTGCTGAACCGCGCCCTGAAGAAGAAGGAAATCTCGAAGCTGATCAACACGTCGTTCCGCAAGTGCGGCCTGCGTGCGACCGTCGTCTTCGCCGACAAGCTGATGCAGTCGGGCTTCCGCCTGGCAACCCGCGCCGGCATCTCGATCGCCGTCGACGACATGCTGATCCCGGACGTCAAGAAGGGCATGATCGCGACCGCCGAAGCGGAAGTGAAGCAGATCGAGCAGCAGTACGCCTCGGGTCTGGTCACCGCCGGCGAGCGTTACAACAAGGTCGTCGACATCTGGGGCAAGACCTCGGACGAAGTCGGCAAGGCGATGATGGACCAGCTGAAAGTGGAACCGGTCATCAAGCGTGACGGCACCGAAAGCACCCAGGAATCGTTCAACGCGATTTACATGATGGCCGACTCGGGCGCCCGTGGTTCGGCAGCCCAGATCCGCCAGCTGGCCGGTATGCGCGGCCTGATGGCGAAACCGGACGGCTCGATTATCGAGACGCCGATTACGGCGAACTTCCGCGAAGGCCTGAACGTTCTGCAGTACTTCATCTCGACCCACGGCGCCCGTAAAGGTCTGGCGGATACGGCACTGAAGACCGCGAACTCGGGTTACCTGACTCGCCGCCTGGTCGACGTGACCCAGGACCTGGTCGTGATCGAGGACGATTGCGGCACCACCAACGGCACGCACATGAAGGCGATGGTCGAAGGCGGTGAAGTCATCGAGCCGCTGCGCGACCGTATCCTCGGCCGCGTTGCCGGTACCGACATCGTGAATCCGGAAACCCAGGAAACCCTGTTCGAAGCCGGCACGCTGCTGGACGAAGACATGGTCGAAGAGATCGAACGCGTCGGCATCGACGAAGTGAAGGTCCGCACCCCGCTGAACTGCGACACCCGCTTCGGCCTGTGCGCCAAGTGCTACGGCCGCGACCTGGGCCGTGGCCTGCTGGTCAACTCGGGCGAAGCAGTCGGCGTCGTGGCGGCACAGTCGATCGGTGAGCCGGGTACCCAGCTGACCATGCGTACCTTCCACATCGGTGGTGCGGCATCGCGTGCGGCAGTGGCCTCGTCGGTCGAAGCCAAGTCGAACGGCACGGTCCGCTTCACCGCGACCATGCGTTACGTCACCAACGGCAAGGGCGCCCAGATCGTCATTTCGCGTTCGGGCGAAGTGCTGATCACGGACGACCACGGCCGCGAGCGCGAGCGTCACAAGGTGCCGTACGGCGCGACCCTGATCGTCAAGGATGGTCAAGTCGTCAAGGCCGGCACCCCGCTGTCGACCTGGGATCCGCTGACCCGTCCGATCATCACCGAGTACGCAGGTACCATCAAGTTCGAAAACGTGGAAGAGGGCGTCACCGTCGCTCGCCAGGTGGACGAAGTGACCGGCCTGTCGACCCTGGTGGCGATCGATCCGAAGCGCCGCGGTTCGGGCAAGGTCCTGCGTCCGCAGGTCAAGCTGCTGAACGAAGAAGGCCAGGAAGTCAAGATCGCCGGCACCGAGCACGCCGTGACGATCGGCTTCCAGGTCGGCGCACTGATCATGGTCAAGGACGGCCAGCAGGTATCGGTGGGTGAAGTGCTGGCACGTATCCCGACCGAATCGCAGAAGACCCGCGACATTACCGGTGGTCTGCCGCGCGTTGCCGAACTGTTCGAAGCACGTTCGCCGAAGGACGCGGGCATGCTGGCGGAAGTCACCGGTACGGTTGCATTCGGTAAGGAAACCAAAGGCAAGCAGCGTCTGGAAATCACGGACATGGACGGCAACAAGCACGAGTTCCTGATCACCAAGGACAAGCAAGTGCTGGTGCACGACGGCCAGGTGGTGAACAAGGGCGAGATGATCGTCGATGGTCCGGCCGACCCGCAGGACATCCTGCGCCTGCTGGGTATCGAAGCGCTGGCCCGTTACATCGTCGACGAAGTGCAGGACGTCTATCGTCTGCAGGGCGTGAAGATCAACGACAAGCACATCGAGGTGATCGTTCGCCAGATGCTGCGCCGCGTGCAGATCACCGACGCCGGCGACACCGACTACATCGTCGGCGAGCAGGTGGAGCGTTCGGAGCTGCTGGAAGAGAACGACAAGGTCAACGCCGTCGGCAAGCTGCCGGCACAGTACGAAAACGTGCTGCTGGGTATTACCAAGGCATCGCTGTCGACCGACTCGTTCATCTCGGCCGCATCGTTCCAGGAAACCACCCGCGTCCTCACCGAAGCGGCGATCATGGGCAAGCGCGACGGTCTGCGCGGCCTGAAGGAAAACGTCATCGTCGGCCGCCTGATCCCTGGCGGTACCGGTCTGGCATTCCACCGCGCCCGCAAGGAGAAGGAAGTCTGGGAAGCGGAAGAGCGCCAGGCGCTGCTGCAGCAGGAGAAGGCCAACATGGCTGCCGAGCTGCAGGCGATGGAAGACCAGGCGCAGGCGCAGACGACCGAGCATCACGGCGACGCCGAGTAAATCGGTTAGTTGCTAGCGAAAACGGCACCCCTTGGGGTGCCGTTTTTTTTTGCGTCTCTCGCGACAGAGGGTGCGCCGATCACCCGGCCTGATCGTTATAAAAGCCCCGAACCCCATGCTATGATCGCGCCCTGTTCGGTTTCTCCACAGCACAATGAGCGACGTCGCGTACAAGCAGGCCTCTACCGCAAGCACGGTCCCATCCTCCGGTTTATTCAGGCACGACCAGCGCTACTTCCCTGAAGTCGACGGCATCCGCGCCATCGCCGTCCTGATGGTGATGTTCTGTCACGCAAAGCTGATGGGCTTTGCCGGCGGTTTTGTCGGCGTCGACATCTTCTTCGTCATCTCGGGCTATGTGGTCACGCTGGCCATCGTGCGCCAGCAGGAAAACAAAACGTTCTCGCTCGCGGAATTCTATGCGCGGCGCTTGCGGCGCCTATTGCCTTCCCTGTACCTGATGGCGTTGGCGACATTCGCGTTTTGCCTGGTCTTTAATTTCCCCGAAACGAACTTCAAGCTTCTCAAGAACCTGATGGCGCTGACGCTGTTCGGGTCGAATTTCTACCTGGCCAAGCATACGGATTACTTCGACCTCGAGAGCGCGAAACAGCCGCTGCTGCATACCTGGTCGCTGTCGGTGGAAGAGCAGTTCTATCTGATATTGCCGCTGTGCCTGGTATTTTTGGGACGCTATAAACCCCGGACGCGGGCGATTGTCCTGGTCCTGGCTTTCGTGTTGACCCTGGCCTATTCGATCGTACAGACCAACAAGGTGGGGGCGAGCGGCTACTATTTCCTGCCGGCGCGGCTGTTCGAATTCCTGCTTGGTGCGGTGATTGCCCTGGGTATTGCGCGGGCACGGGCACTGCCCGCTTACCTGGCCGACCTGCTGCTTGTCCTGGGCGCCGTGGCAGTGTGGATATGCTGCGTGAAGCTCGGGCCGCAGACGATCATGCCGGGCACGTCTGCACTGCTGCCATGCGTCGCCGCGGCGCTCCTGATCATCGGCGGGCGCCATGCGGGCATTGCGCGGCCGCTGCTGTCGAACGCGCCGCTGCGCTACCTGGGCCGTATTTCCTATCCGCTGTATCTATGGCACTGGCCCTGCATTTTCGCGTTCAACCGCTTCGGCCTGAGCGACGCGCCCTGGATGATCCTCGCCCTGGTCCTGTCCACGGTGCTGGCGGTGCTGACCCACCATTGGGTCGAGCTGCCATGGCGCGCGCGCAAGGACCGTCCTGGCCGCACCTGGCTCATGCTATGGCTGGCGCCGGTCGTGGTCGTGCTCGCGTTGACGCAGCTCGCGCGGCCGACCGATAACTTCACGAAGTTCTACCCGCAGCAGTATCGGGACGACTATCACCACGCCGGCTACTCCGTGTTCGATGTTCCACGCGCCAAGAAATGCTGGCGCCAAGCCGGCGTCACGTCCGCGGCGGAGTGCACCCTGGGCGCACCCGGCAGCGCGAGCAAGGCCGTACTCTGGGGCGATAGCCACGCCTATCAGCAGATCGGCCTGATCGATGCGATCGGCAAGGCCAAACAGATCGCGATCCAGGACATGACCTATACCTTGTGTGCGCCGGTTGCCAACAGCCCGGAGCACTCGCCCGAGGTGATCATCCGCAATCACGCCCAGGACTGCCGTGCCCACAACCTCGCCGTCATGGACCATATCCTGGCCAATCCGCAGATCACGCTGGTCTTCATGGGTGCGGTGTGGGATGCGTACGCGCATGCACCTGGCGACAATGCGCCGAATGCGCGCGGCTACACGCAAGGCCAGTTCGAAACCGAGCTGGGCGCTACAATTGCCCGTCTGAACGCCGCCGGCAAGCGGGTCATCATGCTCGACGACATTCCGATGCTGCCTGCGGAACTGGTGAATTGTCCGTCGGACTGTCTTTATCTCCCGGCTTTCGCACGACGCGAATGCAGTTTCCCACGCGCGGTCGCCGAGGAGCAGCACCGGGTCGCGGCTGACCTGCTGGGGCGCGCCGTGCAGGCATTCCCGACGACGGCTGTCATCAATACGTACGATGTGCCATGCGACGAGACGCGCTGCCATGCCGAACTGCAGGGTGTTCCGCTCTACAAGCATGACGACACAGGACACCTGGGCATGGGCGGCACCGCCATCTTCCACGAGCTGTATATGCGCAAACACCCGGGGCAGCTGGACCAGATTTTTGGCACGAACAAGGGTAATATTGAATGATCGTTATCCAGTATTCCTCGTCCGGCAGCCATGACAAGACCAACGATTCGCGCCGCACTCCCCAGTGACGCCGATGCCATCTGCGCCATCTATAACCATTACGTCGGCAATACGACCATCTCGTTCGAAGAAGCGCCGGTTTCCGCAGGCGAGATGGCGCAGCGCATCGCCGACGTCGGCGCGGCCGGGCTGCCATGGCTGGTCCTGATCGACGGCGACACGCTGATCGGCTACGCCTACGCCACAAAATGGCGGGTGCGCCAGGCCTACCGGTTTTCGGTCGAGACCTCGGTCTACCTGGACCGCCAACAGACCGGGCAGGGCGCCGGGCGCATGCTGTATGAAGCCTTGCTCGCCGAATTGCGCCAGCGCGAACTGCACCTGGCGATCGCCGGCATCGCCCAGCCGAACGAGGCCAGCGTGCGCCTGCACGAGCGGCTGGGGTTCAAAAAAGTCGCGCATTTCGGCGAAGTGGGCCGCAAGTTCGGCAACTGGGTCGATGTCGGCTACTGGCAATTGCAGTTGAACTGAGTCGACTGCGCAGCAGCGCCCGCGACAAGATCGAAGCCTGCGCCGCCCGCGATAACCCCGTCCTACACTGCGCCTTCAGTCACGAGCAGGGGAGGACAGCATGAACGAACGCGGTCATCTCGACGTCCGGCCGCCGGCGCCCGGCACGGTGCCGCCGGCGAATGCCCCGACCGGCCTGCACAAGCTCGACGTCGGCGGCCGGCGCGACAGTTACATCTACGTGCCCGAGCACTACCGGGCCGAGCAGCCGATGCCGCTGGTCCTGCTGCTGCACGGCGCAGGCGGCCACGCCCACGATGGGTTGCGCATCCTGCTGCACCTGGCCGATCGCGCCGGCCTGATCCTGGTAGCGCCGGCCTCGCACGCATCGACCTGGGACATCATCGCCCGCAGCGGATACGGCAAGGACCTGGCCCTGGTCGACCGCGCACTCGCTCACGCGTTCGCGCACTATGCGCTCGACACCGCGCATCTCGGCATCGGCGGCTTCTCGGACGGCGCCTCGTATGCGCTTACACTCGGCCTGGCCAACGGGGCGCTGTTCACCCACGTGCTGGCGTTCTCGCCCGGATTCATCGGCTCGATGGAACAGCGCGGCGTACCGAAGGTCTTCATTTCCCACGGCGACGAGGATCGCGTGCTGCCGATCGAACCCTGCAGCCGCACCATCGTGCATCAGCTGCGTACTGCCGGATATCCGCTCCTCTACAAGGAATTTCATGGCGGGCATGTAATTCCGCAGAATATTGCGGAGGAGGCAGTCAGCTGGTTCACCGATGAGAAATAGCGCTTCAGACACGTCTTCACTGTCGAAAAACTTTACACATGAGCATATGCAATGTGGATTGCTCTGCGTAACTTATTGACCGGATTAGTTATTTGCTTCTCGGCACAACTATTGCTTCTTGGATCGTATCCAATCCAAACTAGGTAGCAATGATAAAATGAAGACCAAACTTATCGCAGCAGCCGCTTTCGCATTTTTTGCCAACATCGCCTCCGCCGGCGTCATCGTCAACGGCGATTTCGGCACCGGCGATTTCACCGGCTGGAAAACCGAAGGCGACGTGATGATCACCGGCACGGTCGAGGCTACCGTGGCGGCCTTGTACAGTGGCCGTGGTGAAGGCCTTTACACGACGATTTCGCAGGCGATCGAACTTGACGCCGGCGACGTGCTGACCGGTTACGCCGAATTCTTCAGCCTCGATTACGGCAGGTACAACGACACCAGCTTCGTGTCGATCGGCGGCGCCCAGCTGTTCGCACGCGACGTGTCGAACACCCCCCAGGCAACCAGCTCCGGACCGGTGAAATTCAGCTATACCGCCGCCACCGCAGGCGTGTACCAGCTGGTAGCAGGCGTCGCCAACATCGGCGACAACGTGAACAGCAGCTACTTGCACGTATGGAACTTCGCGATCGCGGATGCCAACCCGGTGCCGGAACCTGGCAATGTCGCCCTGTTCGGCCTGGGCCTGTTCGGCGCCGCCGCCGTGCGTCGCAAATTCGCAGCCAAGCGCGGCTGATATTGCCCGCCAGCGGGACGCCGCCAGCGCGTCCCGCTGCTTCCTCCCCGTCTTCTCGCGTCACCGGCGCAGTGCTGCCGGCGCCATCCCGTCTAAATCACGCTTTTTGAATGAATCATGCACCGCGCGTGAGAATTATTTATTCGGCATATATCGACAAATGCAAAATGCCAAATGGGTAAAAATAGTTTTTGCCATCATAAAAATGCGGCTCTAGTATTTATTGCCGTCTTTTCATGCTGGAAACAGCAGGATTTTCAATCGCATAAATATTCCAATAAACGGAGAGTGCACGATGAATATCTTTAAGAAAGCCGTATTTGCCGTCGCCGTGGCGTCGGGCGTGATGGTTTCTTCGATGGCGCCGGCCTGGGCGCTGCCGTCGTACGAAACCTGCCTCGCCATGCAGGAAGAGTGCTACGCCGGTGGAGACTGTACCACCTTCCGCCGCCTGTGCCACGTCTACGGCCTGAGCTGAAATACCGCAACGCGCAGCAATTCATCAGCGCACTGCGCGCGCATCGAACCGAATTGGACCGGCCCACGCCGGTCCATTTTTTTTGTTGCCGGCTTGACCCGGCGAGCCGTACGGCCCGGTTCGAGCGGATGTTCTACACTGATGCGCGTTGTCTCGTTCAATAATTTTCCAAGAAAGGGATAGGCGATGAAAGCTCAATGGATCTGCGCGGCGCTGCTGTGCTCCACCTGGCTGGGAGCGGCCGTGCACGCCGCCGAGATGCGCGCGACGATGAACGCGGTGTCCGATGCCGGCGTCGGCAAGTCGACCGGTACGGTCACCATCAGCGAAACGAAATACGGGCTGGTGTTCACGCCGGCACTGACCGGCCTGCCGCCGGGCGTGCATGGCTTCCATGTCCACGAGAACAACAGCTGTGCCACCAACCAGAAGGATGGCAAGCCGGTGCCGGCGGGCGCCGCAGGCGGGCACCTGGATACGACCGGCAGCAAGAAGCATGGCCTGCCGTGGGGAGGCGGCCATATCGGCGATTTGCCGGCGCTGTATGTCGAAAGCTCGGGGGCGGCGAACAATCCGGTGCTGGCGCCGCGTTTGAAGCTGTCCGATGTGAAGGGCAAGGCCTTGATGGTGCATGCGGGTGGGGATAATCACTCGGATCATCCGGCGCCGCTGGGTGGGGGCGGGGCGAGGATTGTGTGTGGGATTATTGAGTGAAATAATCTTTCATAATTTTATATAAATGAAATAATATTTCACGGGATGTAGTCCGCTCGGAAGCGTGCCATGTGCATGAGCCGTACCGCGTGGGCTCGAGAGCCCACCCTACGCCAGTGCATTGGCCGCCCATCAGAACGGCGTGGCTGATACGCACAAATAAAAACGCCCGGTCATCTGACCGGGCGTTTTACTTTACAACCTGAGGATTACTTCGCGGCGGTGCGTGCCTTGCCGAAAGGATCGCCGGCTTTCCATGCCGGCATCTTCGGTGCGTCGGCGACCATGCGGCCCAGGTTCAGCGTGAACTGCGCCTGCTGCACCATGCCCGACAGGTCCCAGCTCGGATCGTATTCGTCGTTTGCCTGATGGTACTTGGCGCGGTAGGTCTTGGCTTTCGCGCTGTTCGCTTCGGCGTCCTTGGCCCAGGTGCTGCCGGCGCCGACCGAGAAGGCCGGCACGCCGGCTTTCGCGAAGCTGAAGTGGTCGCTGCGGAAGTAGCCGCCGGCCAGGTCCGGCTTGGACGGGGCGACCGTCAAGCCCATGGCCTTGGCGGTGGCCGCTGCCATGGCGCCCAGTTCGGTGCGCTCGCTGCCCGGCACGCTGACGTCCTTGACCAGGCCGACCCAGTTCAGGCTGTCCAGGTTGAGGTTGGCGGCGGTCTTCTCGATCGGCCACAGCGGTTTCGCGGCATAGGCCGCGCTGCCCAGCAGGCCCTGCTCCTCGGCCGCCGGCCACAGGAACACCTGGGTGCGGCGCGCCGGCTTGCGCACCGCTTCGGCGGCCATCGCCAGCAGCGCGGCGGTGCCGGTGGCGTTGTCGATCGCGCCGTTGAAGACGTGGTCGCGGCCGCTGCCGAGCTTTTCGTCGATGCCGAAGTGGTCCCAGTGGGCCGAATACACCACTGCCTGCTCCTTCAGTTTCGGATCAAGGCCGGGAACGATCCCGACCACGTTGAACTGCTCGACCTGGCGCACGGTCGATGTCATCTGCACGCGCGCCGCGGTCTTCAGCTCGACCGGCTTGAAATCGCGCCGCTCGGCCTGGGCGCGCAGGGTATCGAGGTCGACGCCGGCGGCGGCGAACAGCGCGCGCGCCGTGTCTTCCTGCAGCCAGCCTTCGATCGGGTTGCCTGGACCGGCCAGTCGGAAGCGCTCGTGCGAGAAGCTGTTGGCCGGCACGCTCCAGGCATACGACGCCGACGGCGTGGTATGGATCAGGAGCGCCCCGGCCGCGCCGCGGTGCGCCGCTTCCTCGAATTTATAGACCCAGCGGCCGTACCAGGTGTAGGCCTTGCCGGCGAAGCGGTTCGGCTCCTCGGCCGTCGGCTGCGGATCGTCGACCATCATGACCAGGATCTTGCCTTTCACGTCCTGGCCCTTGTAGTCGTCCCACTGTTCCTCGGGCGCCGAGACGCCGTAGCCGACGAAGACCAGCGGCGCGTCGAAGGCAACCTCGTTCTTGCCGCTGGCGGTGCCGAACACGATGCCTTCGCCCGGCTTGGGGGCGATGCGCTTGCCGCCGGCGTCGAACACGACGCTGCCGCTCACCAGCCGCGTGCCCTGGATCGGCACCGGCTGGCGGTAGCCGCCGTTCGGCAGCGGCTGCAGGCCGATCGCGGCGGCCTGGGTTTCCAGGTAGCGCACCGTCAGTTCGCCGCCGCGCTGGCCGGTGCCGCGGCCTTCCAGCAGGTCGTCGGCCAGGAAGGACAGGTGGGCGCGCAGCGCCGGCTCTTTCAAGGTCGGCGCTTCCTGGGCGAAGGCGGACAAGGACAGGCTGAAGGCGGCGCAGGCCGCGGCGAGGGCTGGAGTGCGAAGACGCATCGGGTGGTCCATGAAGTGACGTGAATCGCAACATGGTACAGCAGGTGCAGGCCTGCCGCGGTCCAGCCCGCACCGCGTGGGTTCAAGAACCCANNGGTGGGTTCTCGAACCCACGCCGGCTCACCGGCCGATCAGCGCCGGGCGATCACCCATCCACGCGCACGACCGCGTCGCGCAGGGCCGCGAAGCAGCGTGGATCGAGCGCGGTGCCGACGGTCTTTTCCATCATCGCCAGCGCCTGCCCCGGCGGGATCGCCGCGCGGTAGGGACGCTCGGCGGTAATGGCATCGAAGATGTCGGCGGTGGTGATGATGCGCGTCTCCAGCGCGATCTCGTGCGCAGCCAGGCCGCGCGGATAGCCGCTGCCGTCGAGCCGCTCGTGGTGGGCGCCGGCGACGCGTCCCAGTTCGGCGAAGGCGTCGATCCGGGTCAGGATGGTCTCGGTGAATTCGGCGTGGCGGCGTACCTGCGCCCATTCCTCGCGGTCGAGCGTGCCGGGCTTGTCGAGGATGCTGTTGCTGACCCCGAGCTTGCCGACATCGTGCAGCAGCGCCGCCCGCTTGAGCCAGCGGCGCCGTTCGGGCGGCAGGCCGAGCGACTCGGCGACCGCGTCGGTGTACCGGGCCACGCGTGCGCTGTGGCCGCTCGTATAGGGACTTTTCGAATCGACCACCTGGCCGAAGGCGGTGGCGATGTCGTCCAGGTAGTCGTCG
>DOUW01000396.1 GCA_003520365.1 Massilia sp. | reverse complement strand
GCAGCGCCGCCGCGGCGCCGGTGCTGGCGCCGAACAGGCCCAAGGGCAGGGGAGCGCTCAGGGGCTCGGTTCCCAGCCAGGTGGCGGCCGCGTGCAGGCGCCGGGATAGCAAGGCGATATCGAAGCGGTTCTGCTGGAGCGCGTCTTCCTGCGGCGTCAACAGGTCGAGGAGGAGGGTGGCGACGCCGGCCGCGCGCAGCTGGGCGGCGACGTAGTTGTTGCGCGGGCTGAAGCGTCCGCTGCCGCTGCCATGCGCGAACAGCACCACGCCGATGGGCGTGGCCGGCAGTTCGAGCATGCCGTCGAGGTCGACCGTCCCGGCCGGGACGGTCACGGGCAGTTTGCGCGTCACGATGTGGCAGGGAAAACGAGAAAGGTCCTGGGACGAATATGGCTTCGACCCGCCGCGGATAAAAAAATTCTGGCGGACCCGCAAGGGCCCGCCGGAATCCGGTGCCGAAGGTGCGCGCTTAGTCGCGGATCTCGAGCTTGCGGTTCAGCGACAGCGCCGCCAGCGAACCGACCGCGCCCGACAGCAGGTAGAGGCTGACGTAGCCCAGGCCGAAGTGGGCCGACAGGCCGAGCGCGACCAGCGGGGCAAAGGCGGCGCCGACCAGCCAGGCCAGGTCCGAGGTCAGCGCGGCGCCGGTGTAGCGGAAGCGCTGCTGGAAGTTCGAGGTCACCGCCCCCGCGGCCTGTCCATAGGACAGGCCCAACAAGGCGAAGCCGATCAGGATGAAGGCGTTCTGGCCGGCTTCGCCGCCGTCCATCAGCATCGGCACGAAGGCCGAGAAGATCGCGATCAGGGCCGCCAGGGTGCCCAGCGTGGTGCGGCGGCCGACCTTGTCGGCGACCAGGCCGGACACCAGGATGCAGACGGCAGCGATCGCCGCGCCCCACATCTGCAGGTAGAGGAAGTCGCTGATCGGGCGCGTGTCGTAGAGCTGGATCCAGGACAGCGGGAACACGGTCACCAGGTGGAACAGGGCGTAGCTGGCCAGGGCGGCGAGGGCGCCGATCACGATGTTGGTGCCCTGGGTGCTGACCAGTTCGCCGACCGGGGCCGGATCCAGTTCATGGGCGTCGAGCAGGCGCGAGTACTCGGTGGTCGAGACCAGGCGCAGGCGCGCGAACAGGGCGACGACGTTGATCGCGAATGCCACGAAGAACGGGAAGCGCCAGCCCCAGACCAGGAAGTCGTCGGTCTGCAGGTTGTCGATCAGGTAGGCGAACAGGCCGGCGGCGATCAGGAAGCCGAGTGGGGCCGAGAGCTGGCCCAGCATCGCGTACCAGCCGCGCTTGTGCTCGGGCGCGTTCAGGGCCAGCAGCGAGGGCAGGCCGTCCCAGGAGCCGCCCTGGGCCACGCCCTGGGCGATGCGCATCAGCGCGAGCAGGACGATCGAGGTGCTGCCGATCTGGGCATACGTTGGCAGGAAGGAAATCGTGACCGTGGCGGTACCGATCAGGAACAACGCCATGGTGAGCTTTATTTCACGACTGAAGCGCTGCTGGATTGCCATGAAGACAATGGTGCCGATCGGGCGCGCGATGAATGCGAACGCAAAAATCGTAAACGAGTAGAGTGTGCCCTCAAGCCGATCGGCCCACGGGAAAAATACTGCTGGAAAGACCAGCACCGAGGCGATGGCGTAGACGAAGAAGTCGAAATATTCGGAGGCGCGGCCAATGACCACACCGACTGCGATCTCGCCCGGCGATATGTGGGCATCGCGGGCATTGATGTTGCGGGCCCCGCTGTGCGGGGCCGTGATTGGAGCGGCACCTGCGCCGCCGTACGTCGTCGAGCTTTGCATATCTTCGTCTCCAGGTAGGTCAAGTACAGGGCCTGCGCTTCCCCCTGGCCTGGGCAAGGGTGGGACAAAACGTCCAATGTGCAACGAAGGCCGTTAGCAGTACAGTAGCATGTTCTCATTCCCATGTAACGTTAGATACCTAGCATGATTCCTAAAATTGTCCGTCCCGGACTTTCCTTGCTCCTGCTTGCAGCGCTGTCCGGCTGCAACACGGTAGTGATGAATCCCTCCGGCGACATTGCAAAGCAGCAGGCAGAACTGATCACCATATCGGTCCTGCTCATGTTGATCATCATCGTCCCGGTGATGATCCTGACCGTCGTCTTCGCCTGGAAATACCGTAAAGGGGCGAACGCGAGATACGAACCGGACTGGGACCATTCGACCAAGCTCGAACTGGTGATCTGGGGCGCGCCGCTCCTGATCATCATCGCGCTGGGCCTGATCACCTGGATCAGCACCCACAAGCTCGACCCCTATCGTCCGCTGGACCGCATCGACGAACACCGCCCGGTCACGGCCGAGCACAAGGTGCTCGAAGTGCAGGTCGTGTCGCTGGACTGGAAGTGGCTCTTCATCTACCCGGAGCAGGGCATCGCGACGGTCAATGAGCTGGTGACCCCGATCGACACCCCGATCCGCTTCAAGCTGACCTCGTCGACCGTGATGAACACCTTCTACATCCCGACCCTGGCTGGCATGATCTACACGATGCCGGGCATGGAGACGACCCTGAACGCGGTGCTGAACAAGACCGGCGACTACAAGGGCCTGTCGGCACACTTCAGCGGCGACGGTTTCTCGCACATGCGTTTCGCCTACAAGGGCGTGACCGCGGGCGACTTCGACGCCTGGGTCCAGAAGGTCAAGAGCTCGGGCGGCGAACTGTCGCGCAACGAGTACCTGGCCCTGGAAAAGCCGTCGGAAAAGGATCCGGTCCGTACCTACGGCACCGTCCAGCCGGCCCTGTTCAACGCAGTCGTGAACCGTTGCGTGGCCGAAGGCGCCGTCTGCATGAACGAGCAGATGCACGCCGACATGCAGCGCCACCGCAACGACGTGGCGATCCGCAACCTGCAGGACGCGACGCGCCAGGTGGCCCAGGCGGAAGCCGCGGCCGAGGTCTGCGAAACCCCTACTAATTCTGTGAAGAAGTAACCATGCAAGACTCATTTGACTTGACGAAGCTTATCTTCGGACGGCTCAGCTGGGACGCGATTCCGTTCCACGAGCCCATCCTGATCGCTACCTTCGCAGGCGTGCTCGTTGGTGGCCTGGCCCTGGTGGCCCTGATCACCAAGTTCCGCCTGTGGGGCACCTTGTGGCACGACTGGTTCACCAGCATCGACCACAAGAAAATCGGCATCATGTACATGGTGCTCGGCCTGATCATGTTCCTGCGCGGCTTCGCCGACGCCCTCATGATGCGCGCCCAGCAGGCGATCTCGTTCGGCGAGAACGCCGGCTTCCTGCCGCCGCACCACTACGACCAGGTCTTCACCGCCCACGGCGTGATCATGATCTTCTTCGTGGCGATGCCGTTCGTGACCGGCCTGATGAACTACGTCGTGCCGCTGCAGATCGGCGCCCGCGACGTCGCCTTCCCGTTCCTGAACAACTTCTCGTTCTGGATGACCGCCATGGGCGCCGTCCTGGTGATGGCTTCGCTGTTCGTCGGCGAATTCGCACGCACCGGCTGGCTGGCCTTCCCGCCGCTGTCGGGCATCCTGGCAAGTCCGGGTGTCGGGGTCGACTACTACATCTGGTCATTGCAGATCGCGGGTGTGGGTACCTTGCTGTCAGGCGTTAACCTGGTCGTGACCATCATCAAGATGCGCGCGCCGGGCATGGACCTGATGAAGATGCCTGTCTTCACCTGGACCTCGCTGTGCACCAACATCCTGATCGTGGTTTCGTTCCCGATCCTGACCGCCGTGCTGGCCATGCTGGGCATGGACCGCCTGTTCGACACCGCCTTCTTCACGAACGACCGCGGCGGCAACGCCATGATGTACGTGAACCTGATCTGGATCTGGGGCCACCCGGAGGTGTACATCCTGATCCTGCCGGCCTTCGGTATCTTCTCGGAAGTCGTCGCGACCTTCTGCGGCAAGCGCCTGTTCGGCTACACCTCGATGGTGTACGCGACCGTCGTCATCATGGTCCTGTCCTACCTGGTCTGGCTGCACCACTTCTTCACCATGGGCAGCGGCGCGAGCGTCAACTCGTTCTTCGGCATCACCACGATGATCATCTCGATCCCGACCGGCGCGAAGATCTTCAACTGGCTGTTCACCATGTACCGCGGCCGCATCCGCTTCGAGCTGCCGATGATGTGGACGGTCTCGTTCATGCTGACCTTCACCATCGGCGGCATGACCGGCGTGATGCTGGCCATCCCGGCGGCCGACTTCGTGCTGCACAACTCGCTGTTCCTGGTGGCGCACTTCCACAACGTGATCATCGGCGGCGTGCTGTTCGGCCTGTTCGCCGGCATCAACTACTGGTTCCCGAAGGCCTTCGGCATCAAGCTCGACCAGTTCTGGGGCAAGATCTCGTTCTGGCTGTGGTCGATCGGCTTCTGGTTCGCCTTCATGCCGCCGTACGTCCTGGGCTTCATGGGTGTCACCCGCCGCATGAGCCACTTCGAAGATCCGGAACTGCAGCCGCTGTTCATGATCTCGCTGTTCGGCACCCTGATGATCGCCGCCGGTATCGGCGCACTGCTGATGCAGTTCTTCATGACCTGGAAAAACCGCGACAAGCTGCGGGACGTCACCGGCGACCCGTGGGACGGCCGTACCCTGGAATGGTCGACCTCGTCGCCGCCGCCTGACTACAACTTCGCCTTCACGCCGGTGGTGTACGACAACGACACCTTCGCCGACATGAAGAAGAATGGCTGGAAGCGTCCGCTGAACGACTACGTCGAGATTCACATGCCGAAGAACACCTGGGCAGGTTTCGTGATCGCCGCGCTGTCGATGGTCGTCGGTTTCGGCATCATCTGGCACATGTGGCTGCTGACCGGCCTGGGCTTCTTCGCCATGATGGTCGCGATCATTGTCCACACGTTCAATTACAAGCGCGATTTCTACATCTCGGCCGACGAAGTGACCCGTACCGAGAACGCACGTACTAAATTGCTGGAAGCTCATGTCTAACAATCACGCAACGACCATGAACGGCGCCGTCGGCGGCGCCGCTGCGCGCGAATACCACGTGCGCGAGCATCATCCGGAGAACGGCACCCTGCTGGGCTTCTGGATCTACCTGATGAGCGACTGCCTCATCTTCGCCTCGCTGTTCGCGACCTACGCCGTACTGGGCCGCAACTATGCGGGCGGCCCGACCGGGGCCGAACTGTTCGACCTGCAGCTGGTGGCCATCAACACGGCCTTCCTGCTGGTGTCGTCGATCACCTTCGGCTTCGCGATGATCTCGGCCCAGGCCAAGAAGCTGGGCGCGGCCCAGCTCTGGCTCGGCATCACCGGCCTGCTCGGCGTGTGCTTCCTGGGCCTGGAACTGTACGAGTTCTACCACCTGATCCACGAAGGTGCTGGTCCGTCGCGCAGCGGCTTCCTGACCGCGTTCTTCTCGCTGGTCGGCACCCACGGCCTGCACGTGCTGTTCGGTATCGTGTGGCTGGTGACGCTGATGTTCCAACTTGGCAAGCACGGCCTGTCGGTTGAAAACATGCGCCGCCTGTCCTGCCTGTCGATGTTCTGGCACTTCCTGGACGTCGTCTGGATCTTCGTGTTCACCTTTGTCTACCTGATGGGAGTCCTGCCATGAGCGCCCACCACCACAACGACGCCCTCCATGGCCACGGCCATGGCGACGAGCCGGGCGTGCACTACAGCCTGAAGGACTACACGATCGGCTTCGTGCTGGCCGTGATCCTGACCGTCATCCCGTTCTGGCTGGTGATGGGCAACGTGCTGCCGCCGGAGACGACCAAGTTCGTCATCCTCGGCTTCGCCGCGGTCCAGCTGGTCGTGCACATGATTTACTTCCTGCACCTGAACGCGAAATCGGAAGGCGGCTGGAACATGATGGCGTTGATCCTGACGCTGATCCTGCTGGTGATCGTGCTGTCGGGCTCGATCTGGGTCATGTACCACATGAACGCCAACATGATGCCCGGCATGGGCGACGCCGCTGCCGTGACCGGTCACGGCGCGCACGACATGCAATGATGTCGACGCACGATCAGGCAGCCGTCCGGCCGCGCGCTATTGGCCGGGTGATCCTCGCGATCCTCGGGTTGCTCCTGATCGTGCTGTTCGCGGGGCTGGGGACCTGGCAGGTGGTTCGCCTGCAGTGGAAACTGGCCCTGATTGAAAGGGTGGAGTCGCGCGTCGGCGCGGCTCCCGTTTCCCCGCCCGCCCCCGAACGTTGGGCGCAAGTCACCAAAGACTCCGACGAATACCGGCACGTGCGTCTCGCCGGCCGCTTCCTCTACGACTACACCACGCCGGTCCAGGCCGTTTCCGAACTGGGCGCCGGTTTCTGGCTCCTCACCCCGCTGTGCACCACCGACGGCAGCGTCGTCCTGGTGAACCGCGGCTTCATTCCCGCCTCCGGCAATACCGCGCAGCGCTATCCCGCGCGCCGCGCCGAGGGCAATCCCTGCGCCGCGGCCGCCGGCCCCGCGCACACGCTCACCGGCCTGCTGCGCATCGCCGNNCCCTCCAACGGCGGCCCGGCAGTGGCGCCGAACGGCGCTCCAGTCATCGCGCCGTTCTTCGTCGACGCCGCCCGCGGCCAGGACCCCGCCGGGGCCCCGGACCAGCCGGTCGGCGGCCTGACGGTCATCTCCTTCCAAAACAATCACCTCGTGTATGCCATCACTTGGTATGCTCTGGCCTTGATGGTTGCCGGTGCCTGGTGGTATGTTGCGCGCTCCGGTGCAAAAGGGGAGGCCGCTAGGCTCGAGGACAATGGCAGTAAAGTTTGATCTACTAACAAGAATAACGCCTTCGATCGCGCCCGCGCTCGAAGCCAACGTCGAATACGTCGCCGGCCACCAGAACATGTTGCAGCTCATCGAGCTGCGCTGGATCGCCGTCGTCGGCCAGGTCACGACCATCGCCGGCGCGATCCTGATCTTCGACATCAACCTGCCGCTGGTGCACATGCTGCAGGTGCTGGCCTGCCTGATCGCCTTCAACATCGCCAGCCACCTGCGCTGGCACGAGAAGAAACCGGTGTCGAACGCCGAGATCTTCATGGCCCTGCTGGTCGACGTGGCCACGCTCACCGTCCAGCTCTACCTGTCCGGCGGCACCACCAATCCCTTCGCCTTCCTCTACCTGCTGCAGATCATCATCTCGGCGGTGCTGCTGGAAGCCTGGTCGACCTGGACCATCGTGCTCGTCACCCTGGTCTGCCTCGGGCTGCTGGCGGTGTTCGCCCAGCCGCTCGCGCTGCCCTTCGACCACGCGCGCGGCATCGCCAGCCTCTACGTGCAGGGCATGCTGATCTGCTTCGCCCTGAACGCGGGCCTGCTGGTGATCTTCGTCTCGCGCATCAGCGGCACCGTGCGCGCCAAGGCGGCGCAATTGGCCGAACTGCGCCAGCGCGCGGCCGAGGAAGAGCACATCGTGCGCATGGGCCTGCTGGCGTCCGGCGCCGCCCACGAGCTCGGCACGCCGCTGGCAACGCTGTCGGTGATCCTGGGCGACTGGAAGCGCATGCCCGAATTTCGCAACAGCCCGGTGCTGCTCGAGGAAATCGGCGAGATGCAGACCCAGCTGCAGCGCTGCAAGTCGATCGTCAGCGGCATCCTGCTCTCGGCCGGCAAGGCGCGCGGCGAGTCGGCCCTGCGCACCACGCTCCACACCTTCCTCGACGGCCTGGCCGAGGACTGGGAGGACAGCCGCCCGGTCAAGGACTTCGAGTACGAGAACCGCATCGTCGACGACATCCCGGTGGTGTTCGATTCGGCCCTGAAGCAGAGCATCGACAATTTGCTGGACAATGCGCTGGAAGCCTCGCCCAGCGGCTGGGTCGGCCTGGCGGCGAGCGTCGAGAACGATATCCTGACGCTGGCCGTGCGTGATCGCGGCGCCGGCTTCGCCCCGGGCCTGCTGGCCCAGTTCGGCAAGCCCTACCAGAGCACCAAGGGCCGCCCCGGCGGCGGACTCGGGCTGTTCCTGGTGGTGAACGTGGCGCGCACCCTGGGCGGCGCCGTGGTGGCGCGCAACCGCGAGGAGGGCGGAGCGGAAGTGACGCTGACGATTCCGCTGGCCGCGATTTCGCTGGGCGGAAAGGGCGACCATGCCTGACACGCCAGTCCTGCTCATCGTCGAGGACGACGAAGCCTTCGCCCGTACCCTGGGCCGCTCCTTCGAGCGGCGCGGCTACCAGGTGCTGCACGCCCCCGGCGTCGACGAAGCTGCCGAGGTGCTGAAGGACCACGATCCGGGCTACGCGGTGGTCGACCTGAAACTCAAGGGGAACGCCTCCGGCCTGTCCTGCGTGCAGATGCTGCACGCGCACGATCCGGCCATGCTGATCGTGGTGCTGACCGGCTTTGCCAGCATCGGCACGGCAGTCGAAGCGATCAAGCTCGGCGCCTGCCAGTACCTGGCCAAGCCCTCGAACACCGACGACATCGAGGCCGCCTTCGGCCACGTCGCCGGCAGCACCGACGTCGAGGTGACCAACCGATCGACCTCGATCAAGACCCTGGAGTGGGAACATATCCACGCGGTGCTGGCCGAGACCGACTTCAATATCTCGGAGGCGGCGCGCCGGCTCGGCATGCACCGGCGCACGCTGGCAAGGAAGCTGGAGAAGCAGCGGGTGAAGTGACGCGCCGCTTTGCGGCGGGCGGTGGGCACGGGGCGCCCAGCCTACCGTCGATCGTGGCCCCGGACTCCGAATTCGTCGGTGGGCGCCCCGTGCCCACCGGATTGTTAGCGGCCAGAAGACGTCGCGCGCGATAGTCCTGGCGCCGAGGATCGCCGCGCTGGGGCAGCGCCAAGCCCTCCCGCGGGCAGGCCGCTCACAGCCCCGCCAGCATCTTGCGCACCGCCTGGTGCGCCTCC
>DOUW01000050.1 GCA_003520365.1 Massilia sp. | reverse complement strand
TGCGCAGCGTGCTGGTCGCGGCCGCGGCCAAGCAGTGGGACGTCGACACCGCCGACCTGCAGGTCGTGGCCGGGGCCGTGCGCCACCAGGCCTCGGGCCGCTCGGCCCACTTCGGCGAGCTGGTCGATGCGGCTTCGAAGATGGAGCTGCCGAAGAACGTCAAGCTGAAGGACCCGGAGCAGTTCGTCCTGATCGGCAAGGCGATGAAGCGCCTCGATTCGCCGGCGAAGGTGAACGGCACGGCGCAGTTCGGCATCGATGCGCGCCTGCCGAACATGGTCATCGCGGCGGTGGCCGCGTCGCCTGTCACCGGCGGCAAGCTGGTCGCCGTCGACGAGCAGAAGGCGATGGCGGTCAAGGGCGTGCGCCAGGTGCTGCGTTTGGAGGGCGCGGTGGCGGTGGTGGCCGACCACTTCTGGGCCGCGAAACAGGGCCTGGCGGCGGCCGCGCCGCGTTTCGACGACGGCCCGAACGCGAAAGTGAGCCTGAACGGCATCGTCGCCGACATGATGAAGGTCTCGCAGGGCGAAGGCGCGGTGGCGCGCAACGTGGGCGACGCGTTGAAGGCGCTGGAGGAAAAGGGCGGGCGCAGGATCGACGCGGTCTACGAGCTGCCGTTCCTGGCGCACGCGACCATGGAACCGATCAACTGCACCGTGGACCTGCGCGCCGACGGCTGCGACCTCTGGGTCGGCACCCAGGTGCCGGCGCTGGCGCAGGGGGCCGCGGCCAAGACCGCCGGCCTGCCGGTCGAGAAGGTCAAGGTCCATAACTATTACATCGGCGGCGGTTTCGGGCGCCGTCTCGAGGTCGACTACGTGATCCAGGCGGTCGCCTTTGCCAAGCTGGCCAAGGGCCCGGTGAAGTTCATCTGGACCCGCGAGGAAGACATCCAGCACGACATGTACCGCCCCTATTATGTGGACCGCCTGTCGGCGCGCCTGGACGACAAGGGCCGCCCGACGGCCTGGTTCCACCGCGTGACCGGCTCCTCGATCATGGCGCGCTTCGCGCCGCCGGCGGTGAAGGACGGCGTCGATCCCGACGCGGTCGAGGGCGCGGCCGACCTGCAGTACGCGATTCCGGCCATGCGCGTCGAATACGTGCGCCACGAGCCGCCGGGCGTGCCGACTGCCTTCTGGCGCGGCGTCGGCCCGACCCACAACGTGTTCGTGGTCGAGAGCTTCATCGACGAACTGGCCCAGGCGGCCAAGCAGGACCCGGTGGTGTTTCGCCGCGCGCTGCTGGAAAAATCGCCGCGCACGCTGGGCGTGCTGAACCTGGCGGCCGAAAAGGCGGGCTGGGGCAAGCCTTTGGTGCCGATTGCCGGGCGCAAGGTCGGGCGCGGCATCTCGACCCAGTTCGCCTTCGGCAGCTACATGGCGCAGGTCGCGGAAGTATCGGTCGGCCCGGAAGGCGACGTGCGAGTGCACCGCGTGGTCTGCGCGGTCGATTGTGGCCAGGCGGTGAATCCGGACGGCATCATCGCCCAGATGGAAGGCGGCATCGTGTTCGGCGCCTCGGCGGCGTTGTGGAACGAGATCACGCTGGCCAACGGACGCGTGCAGCAATCGAACTTCGGCGACTACCGCATGATGCGCATCAGCGAGGCGCCGGCGGTGGAGGTCCACATCGTCAACAGCCGCGACGAACCGGGCGGGATCGGCGAGCCGGGCACGGCGGGCATCGCGCCGGCGCTGACGAATGCGGTGTTCGCGGCGACCGGCAAGCGGATTCGCAAGCTGCCGATCGGGGAGCAGTTGAAGGCGTAAGGTTTGGTTATGTGGGCAAATTTGGTGATGCGACCGGATTTGCCGCAACGCTATTCTCGTAGGGTGGGCACTCGTGCCCACGCGGTCTCATTGTTCGAATAATGAGACCGCTTGAGATTCGTAGGGTGGACACCTGTGTCCACGCCGTCTCATCGCTTGCATCACGGAGACGCCAGCGTTGACGAAGCTGCCGCGTTGGGGCGCCGAATTTCTACCGGTGAGACCGCGTGGGCTCGAGAGCCCACCCTACGAAACCCATGCGCAGGCTGGCAGAGGGTGAATCCGCGCGGGCTCGAGAGCCCACCCTACCTGTCAGCTCTCCGCATACGGATCCGGATACCCCAGCGCTTCCATGATGTCGCGCTCGAGCTGTTCCATCTCCTCGGCTTCCTCGTCGTGCTCGTGGTCGTAGCCCTGGGCGTGCAGCACGCCGTGCACGACCAGGTGGGCGGCGTGTTCCTCGAGCGTTTTCTTTTGCTCGTCGGCTTCGCGCTGCAGGACGTCGGTGCACAGTACGATGTCGGCCTGCACCGGTTCGTCCTCGGCCAGTTCCTCGCCTTCGTTATAGGCGAAGGTCAGCACGTTGGTGGCGTAGTCCTTGCCGCGGTAGTCGCGGTTCAGGGTCTGGCCTTCGGCGGCGTCGACGAAGCGGATCGCCAGTTCGGCCGGTCCCAGGAGGGCAGGGCGCACCCAGCGTTCCACCATCTCCGGGGTGATGGCGGTTTCCAGGCGCGCGTCCGGGTACTGGACGTCGAGTTCGAGCTTATGATTTTTTTCTTGCATTGCGGGCAGTGGTAGGTTTCGCCAACGCGCCCATTTCCTGGACTTCGCTGGCCTTGTCGTAAGCGTCGACGATGCGTGCCACCAGCGGATGGCGCACCACGTCGGCGCTGGAGAATTGCGTAAAGGCGATGCCGCGCACGTCCTTCAGCACGTGCATCGCATCGACCAGGCCGCTGCGCTGGGTCTTGTGCAGGTCGACCTGGGTGACGTCGCCGGTGACGACCGCCTTGCTGCCGAAACCGATACGCGTGAGGAACATCTTCATCTGCTCGACCGTCGTGTTCTGGGCTTCGTCCAGGATCACGAAGGCGTGGTTCAGCGTGCGGCCGCGCATGTAGGCCAGCGGGGCGATCTCGATGACCTGCTTCTCGAACAGCTTCTGGGTGCGGTCGAAGCCGAGCAGGTCGTACAGCGCGTCGTACAGCGGGCGCAGGTAGGGATCGACCTTCTGGCTCATGTCGCCCGGCAGGAAGCCGAGGCGCTCGCCGGCTTCCACCGCCGGACGGGTCAGGATGATGCGTTTCACCGCGTCGCGTTCGAGCGCGTCGACCGCGCAGGCCACGGCCAGGTAGGTCTTGCCGGTGCCGGCCGGGCCGATGCCGAAGCTGATGTCGTGTTCGAGCACGGCGCGCAGGTACTGGATCTGGTGCGGGGTGCGGCCGCGCAGGTCGCTACGGCGGGTCTTGAGCGTGGGGCTGACGAGTTCGGGATTCTCTTCCCCTTCCTCGTCCTCGGCCTCGTCTTCCTGCTCGGCCGGCGCGGCGCCCTCGATCTTCGGCTTCAGGCCGGCGCGCTGTTCGACCAGGGCCAGCTGCACTTCCTCGATCGGCACGACCTTGTTGGCGACCGCGTAGAAGCGTTCGAGCAGTTCGACCGCGCGCTCGGCGTTGGCGCCGCTGACGATGAACTTCTCGCCGCGGCGGAAGATGGTCACGTCGAGCGCCGCGGAAATCTGGCGCAGGTTCTCGTCGAGCGGACCGCACAGGTGGGCGAGCCGCGTGTTATCGAGCGGCTCGGGGATGAAGTACGAAGGCTGGGTAGGCGTGTGTGTTTTCAACTGGCTTTGGCAATCGTATCGAGATTGGCGACGAGTTCGCCGCGCAGGGAGTAATCCAGGCTCTCGGTGACGCGCACGTCGACCAGCTGGCCGATCAGCGCGGCGCCGGAGGCGCCGGGGGCGAAGATGACCACACGGTTGCTTTCGGTGCGGCCCTGCAGTTCGTTCGGGTCTTTCTTGGACGGCCCCTCGACCAGGATGCGCTGGACCGTGCCGACCATCGCCGCGCTGAACTTGCGGGTGTTGGCGTCGATCAGGGCCTGCAGGCGCTGCAGGCGCGCCAGCTTGACCTCGTGCGGGGTGTCGTCTTCCAGGTTGGCGGCCGGGGTGCCCGGGCGCTTGCTGAAGATGAAGCTGAAGCTGTTGTCGAAGCCGACGTCTTCCACCAGCTTCATCATGGCTTCGAAATCGGCGTCGGTTTCGCCGGGGAAGCCGACGATGAAGTCCGAGGAGATCGCGATGTCCGGGCGCACCGCCTTGATGCGGCGGATGATCGACTTGTATTCGAGGCCCGTGTAGCCGCGCTTCATGGCCTGCAGGATGCGGTCGGAGCCGTGCTGCACCGGCAGGTACAGGTGGTTCACCAGTTGCGGGATCTTCGCATAGGCGTCGATCAGGCGCTGGGTGAATTCCTTCGGGTGGCTGGTAACGAAGCGCAGGCGTTCGATGCCGGGGATGTCGGCGATGTATTCGAGCAGCAGGGCAAAGTCGGCAACTTCTCCACCTTCCATCGTGCCGCGGTAGGCGTTCACGTTCTGGCCCAGCAGCATGATTTCCTTGACGCCTTGCGCGGCCAGGCCGGCGACTTCGGTCAGCACGTCCTCGAAGCGGCGCGAGACTTCCTCGCCGCGGGTATAGGGCACGACGCAATAGCTGCAGTACTTGCTGCAGCCTTCCATGATCGAGACGTAGGCGACGGGACCCTCTACCTTGGCCGGGGGCAGGTGGTCGAACTTCTCGATTTCCGGGAAGCTGATGTCGACCTGGGCGGCGCCGCTGCTGCGGCGCTCGCGGATCATCTGCGGCAGGCGGTGCAGGGTCTGCGGCCCGAACACCATGTCCACGTGCGGCGCGCGCTTGACGATGGCTTCGCCTTCCTGCGAGGCCACGCAGCCGCCGACGCCGATGATCAGGTCGGGGCGCTGGCGTTTCAGTTCGCGCAGGCGGCCCAGGTCGGAAAACACTTTTTCCTGCGCTTTTTCGCGCACCGAGCAGGTATTGAAGAGGATGACGTCCGCGTCGTCGGGTTTGTCGGTGCGAACCAAGCCGTCGGACGCGCCGAGCACGTCCGCCATTTTGTCCGAGTCGTACTCGTTCATCTGGCAGCCGAAGGTCTTGATGAATACTTTTTTCTGCATGGAATGCTTCGTTATAAGAAATGCTAAGGCTTTGACAAAGCGTCAAGCCAGTTTACCGTAAATCCCTGCTGACGATGCAAAAACGGCGTGCGGAACAGGGTGAGTTAATGCTACCAAGAATTACTTGTTGCTCGGATCAAATGCATTGCAAGTCTGACTAGATTGTTAAATTGCGAATTTTTATCAACAGGCGGCAGCGCAAGGCGGGGTGAGGCTTTGCAGGAGATATTTCCTGTTGTAAATCAATACGTTCGCTACAAATTCTTTTACACAAATTAACGGAAGAAATCTCTTGCGTGCGCCACAAATAATCCCCATGTGTTGAAATGCTTATGTGACAAGCTTTCCACACGATAGCTTGATTTCCAACAATGAGTCATGTGCTCAGGACGGATGTCCCAAGGTCGTATGAGTCTGATAATTTGTTGGAAAGACAAGTGCGTTCAGGGGAGTGTTAAGCAGAGCGCAGGCGCGAGCATGTTTCTTAAGCGAAGACTCAGACTTGTTCTGTTTAATCGTTCAAGAGCGTGTTCGGGAACTTATGTTGACGAAAGGTAGTCTTTAACAAAGTTCGTAACGGAACTATTTTAAACCACACTCACGAGGTAAAAATCATGGCACATCATGCTTTGTCTTCACAGGAAAGCTACAACCCGAACCACCTGCTGGACATCCTGCTTGGCAAGATGCAGCTGAAAAACGACGCTGCGCTGTCGCGCATGCTCGAGGTGGCCCCGCCTGTCATCAGCAAGATTCGCCACCACCGCCTGCCGGTTGGCGCCTCGCTGCTGATCCGCATGCACGAAGTGACCGGCATGAGCATCCGCGACCTGCGCGACCTGATGGGCGACCGCCGCACCAAGTACCGCCTGTCCGACGCCCAGGGCCGCCCGAAGCCAGAAGAGAAGGCAGCCCAGGCCGCCGCGGCAGCAGCCCAGCAGCAACAGCAGCAACAGCAAACCCAGCAGCAATCGCAGAACAACGAAGCTTCTTCGTCGTCTGGTAACTATGCGCACTAATGCCGGCGGCATGGCAGCCTTGACTGCCTTGCCATCGGCCATGCAGGGCAGTTGCGCGGCGTCCTGACACGCCGCGCAACTCCCCTTTCCTCGCGCTTCCTTGCCGCCACGCGGCGCTTTCCTCCCGTTTCACTTCCGGTGCCCGCCAGGGCAGGCCGGTTTTCGTCCATTGCGCACGACAATCGGATGACCGAAGCAAGTTGAGCGGCCCCAAGCAAGCCCGGGCCGATTGCGGTATTCTCGCCCTGCCTTGAAGCGGAGGCCGCGCGCCAGCCGCTCTCCAGCCGGCCGGCGCCATGCCGCGACCGTTCACCTCCAGACTAAGGACCAACATGAAACTGTATTTCAGCCCCGGCGCCTGCTCGCTGTCCCCGCACATCGTCCTGCTCGAAGCAGGGCTGGCCTTCACGTCCGAGCGCGTCGACCTCGGCACGAAACGCACGGCCGGCGGCGCGGACTTCCGCAGCATCAATCCGAACGGATACGTGCCGGCGCTCGAACTGGAAGAGGGCGTCGTGCTGACCGAAGGGCCGGCAATCGTCCAGTACCTGGCCGACAGCGCACCGCAGGCCGGCCTCCTGGCTGCCGTGGGCAGCGTCGAGCGCTACCAGGCCCTGAGCTGGCTGAACTACATTTCGACCGAACTGCACAAGAATTTCAGCCCGCTGTTCAAGCCGGACTCCACCGACGACATGCGCGAACGCGCACGCAAGATGCTGGCGCTGCGCTTCGACCACGTCGCGCGTCACCTCGACGGCCGCGAATTCCTCGCGGGCAGCCAGTTCGGCGTGGCCGATGCCTACCTGTTCACCGTCCTGGGCTGGACCGACTTCCTCAAGTTCAGCCTGGCCGACTGGCCGCAGCTGCAGGCATTCCGTGCGCGCGTCGCCCAGCGCCCGGCCGTACAGCAAGCCCTGCGCGAGGAAGGCCTGGTCAAGTAAGACGGCCTCGTCAAGTAAACAGGTCGCCGCCCACCCGCGTGGGCGGTAACATGGGAGCATGACGAACAAACGCTATATTGCTTTACTGCGCGGCGTGAACGTGGGCCGCGCCAAGCGCGTGGCCATGGCCGACCTGCGCAAACTGGTCGAAGAACTCGGCTATGCCGACGTGCGCAGCGTCCTGAACAGCGGCAACATCGTGTTCAGCGCCGACGAGGTCGACCCGGCCGCAGCCGCGGCCGCGATCGAGGAAGGGCTGGTGCTCAAGCTGGGCGTGGCGGCGCGTGTGATGGTGATCGCCGGCGACGACCTGGCGGCGGTGCTGGCGGAAAACTCGCTGCTGCCGCTTGCCACCGACCACGCGCGCCTGCTGGTCTTCCTGCTGCCCGACGCCGCCGCGCGCGAT
>DOUW01000512.1 GCA_003520365.1 Massilia sp. | reverse complement strand
TGCCTTAAGTGACCGGCATTAGCCCGCGGGCCGCTTCATGGCATCGTGGGCAGGGCGCCAGGGCGCCCTACCCTGTCCAGGCATCAGAACTGTTCGACGTCCAGCGCCAGCACGCCGGCGCTGCCTTCGACGATCGCGCTGCGCATGCCGGCGGCCTGCGACAGGATGTGGTCGGCGAAGAAGCGCGCGGTGGCGATCTTCGCGCGCAGGAAAGCGGCATCGCCTTCGCCGGCGTCGAGCTTGCGCTGGGCGACCAGGGCCGCGCGCGCCATCTGCCAGCCGCCCAGCACGATGCCGGCCAGCTTCAGGTAGAGCACGGAACCGGCGAACACGCCCTTGATGTCCGACTTCACGTTGGCGACCACGAAGTCCACCACCTCTTCCAGCGCGACGGAACCCGCCGCCAGCTGCTTGCGGATCGCTGCAAAGTCGGCGCCCTGCACTTCAGCCAAAGCCGCTTCGGTCTCGCGCACCTGGGCGATGATGGATTTCGCCACCGCGCCGCCATCGCGCACGGTCTTGCGGCCGACCAGGTCGTTGGCCTGGATCGCGGTCGTGCCTTCGTAGATGGTGAGGATCTTGGCGTCGCGGTAGTGCTGGGCCGCGCCGGTCTCCTCGATGAAGCCCATGCCGCCGTGGACCTGCACGCCGTCGCGCGCCACGTTCTCGCTCATCTCGGTCGACCACCCCTTGATGATCGGGACCAGGTACTCATAGACCGCCAGGTTCGCCTTTCGGGTCGCTTCGTCGGCGTGGTAGTGGGCCACGTCCGAGATGCCGGCGCCGACGTAGGCCAGCGCGCGCGCCGCCTCGGTCTGGGCGCGCATCGACATCAGCATGCGGCGCACGTCCGGATGGTGGATGATGGCGACCGGGCCGCTGGAACCGGCCAGGTCGCGCGACTGCACGCGGTCCTTGGCATAGGCCACCGCGTGCTGGTAGGCGCGCTCGGCCAGGCCGATGCCCTGCATGCCGACGCCGAAGCGGGCCGCGTTCATCATGATGAACATGTATTCCAGGCCACGGTTCTCTTCGCCCACCAGGGTGCCGATGGCGCCGCCGTTGTCGCCGAATTGCAGCACGGCGGTCGGGCTGGCCTTGATGCCCAGCTTGTGCTCGATCGAGACGCAGTGGGCGTCGTTGCGCTCGCCCAGCGAGCCATCTTCGTTGATCAGGAACTTCGGCACGATGAACAGCGAGATGCCCTTCACGCCCGGGATCAGCTTGCCGTCCGGCCCCGGGATCTTGGCCAGCACCAGGTGCACGATGTTCCCGGCCAGTTCGTGTTCGCCGGCCGAGATCCACATCTTGTTGCCGCGCAGGCGGTACTGGCGCTCGCCCTCCGGTCCCTCGACCGGATCCGGCTCGGCGCGGGTGGTGATGTCGGACAGGCTGGAGCCGGCCTGGGGCTCGGACAAACACATGGTGCCGAAGTAGCGCCCCGCCAGTTGCGGGCGCACGAAGCGCTCGACCTGGCGCGGCGTCGCCGTCTTCAGCAAGGTATTCGCATTGCCCATGGTGAGGAAGGTGTACGCGGAGGTGGCCACGTTGGCCGCCGTGAACCAGGCGGCAATCGCCCGGTCCACGACGTAGGGCAGCTGCATGCCCTCGTACTCGTAGTCCTGGGCCGCCGCCATGAAGCCGGCCGCGCAGAAGGCGTCGAGCGCGGTCTTCACCTCGGGGATGATGGTCACGCGTTCGCCGTCGAAGTGCGGCTCCTGGCTGTCGCTCTTCTTGTTATGCGTGGCGAACAGCTCGGTGGCGATGCGCGCGGCGGTGTCGAGCGCCGCGTCGAAGGTCTCGCGGCTGTGGTCCGCGTGGCGTTCGCGCGCGGTCAGGCTTTCGACGGCCAGCCACTCGTAAAGCAGGAAATCGATGTCGCGGCGGTTCAGGATGGTCGACTGCATGGTGTCCCCTTGTGGTTTCTTGTCTTTGCCACAAGCATAACGCATCGACGGCGTTCAGGTGAACAGGTCGGCGATGGCCTGGCGCAGCCAACGGTTCGAGGCGTCGGCATGGTAGCGCTCGTGCCAGTGCTGCTTGACCTGGAAGCTGGGCAGGTCGACCGGCACCGGCAGCATGCGGATGTCCTCGCTGCCGGCCATGGAGGCGCCGTAGCGGTAAGGGACGATGGCCAGCAGCTCGGTCTGGGCGACGATGCGCGCCACGCCGAGAAAACTCGGCAGCTGCAGCACCACGCGCCGCTCGACGCCTTCGCGCGCCAGGGTCTTGTCGACGATGGCGTGGCCGGTGCCCGAGGAGCGCACCTGTACGTGATCCTCGCGCCGCAGCGCTTCCAGGCTCAGCTTGTCCCCGATGCGCGGATGGCGGTTCGCGACCAGGCAGACGAAATGCTGGTCGAACAGCACCTGCTGGTAGAAGCCCGCCTCCAGGTGCGGCATGAAGCCGACCGCGAGATCGACCCGGCCGTCGGCCAGCTCGGCCGGGCTGTCGGGCGAGATCTTCGAGATGTCGACCCGGATGCCGGGCCCGTGCTCGCGCAGGTAGTTCAGCAAACGCGGCACCAGCACGATCTCGCTGATGTCGGTCATGCAGATGCGGAACTCGCGCGTGCTGCCGGCCGGGTCGAACACCGGCTGGTCGGCCAGCGCATGCTGCACCGCCTGGATCGCGCGGCGCACGTCCTCGATGGCGTTCCCGGCGCGCGGGGTCGGCTCCATGCCCTTCGCGGTACGGCTGAACAGGCGGTCGTTGAAGTGCTCGCGCAACTTGCCCAGGCCGAGGCTGACCGTGGACTGCGGCAAGCCGAGGTTGTCGGCCGCGCGCGTCACGTTCTTCGTCTTGTAGATCTCGTCGAAGATCAGGAGCAGTTCGAGGTCGAAGCGCTTCATGGCTGGCACCACTATTTAAAATCCTGATTATAACAATCGGCAACGATCAGTTTCCCGCATAGGCGGATTTCGGCAGACTGCCATCATTCACAAGATGTATGGAGACCATCATGAATTCGACTAACTCCGCGGGCAGCACGCGCAAACCCTCGGTGATCGTCGCCGGCNNCCCCCGCGCTCGCGCTCTCGCGCCTCGGCCTGTCGGTGACGGTGCTGGAGCAATCCGCCACGCTCGGCGAGATCGGCGCCGGCCTGCAACTCGCGCCGAACGCCTTTGCCGCCCTCGACGCGCTCGGCGTGGGCGAGGCGGTGCGGGCGCGCGCCGTGTTCACCGAACGCCTGGTGATGATGGACGCGGTCGATTGCAGCGAAGTCGGCGCCTTCGAAGTGGGCGAACCCTTCCGCCAGCGCTTCGGCAACCCCTACGCGGTGATCCATCGCGCCGACATCCACACCGCCATCCTGGAACACGTGCGCGGCAACCCGGCGATCGGGCTGGTCACCTCCTGCCAGATCGACGCCATCGAGCAGATTGCTTCCGGCGTCACGGTGCTGGCGCGCGACGGCCGCCGCTTCCAGGCCGACTACCTGGTCGGCTGCGACGGCATCAAGTCGGTGGCGCGCGAGCTCGTGGTCGGCGACCCGGTGCGGGTGTCGGGCCACGTGGTCTACCGCGCCGTGGTGCCCACCGCCGAGATGCCCGAAGAACTGCGCTGGAACGCGCCGGTCGTCTGGGCCGGCCCCAACTGCCACCTGGTGCACTACCCGCTGCGCAGTGGCGACCAGTACAACCTGGTCGTCACCTTCCACAGCCGCGAGCAGGAAGTCTGGGACGTGCGCGACGGCAGCAAGGAAGAAGTGCTGTCCTACTTCGGCGGCATCGCCGAACTGCCGAGGAAGCTGCTGCACTGCCCCTCGAGCTGGCGGCGCTGGAGCACGGCCGACCGCAACCCGGTCGACAACTGGACGCAAGGCCGCATCACCCTGCTGGGCGACGCCGCCCACCCGACCCTGCAATACCTGGCCCAGGGCGCCTGCATGGCGCTGGAGGACGCGGTGACCCTCGGCGAAGCGGTCCGCCACTGCGACTACGACATGGAAGCGGCGTTCGCCCTGTACCAGAAGTCGCGCATCGCCCGCACCGCGCGCGTGGTGCTGTCGGCGCGCGAGATGGGCCGCCTCTACCACGCCCACGGCGTCGAGCGCCTGGTGCGCAACGACCTGTGGAAAGGCCGCGGCCAGGACGGTTTCTACAATGCCCTGCAATGGCTGTACGGCTGGAGCGCCGACTGCTGCCTGGCGACCGACTAAACAAGGAGAACACGATGCACAACGACCTGCAAGGCGCGCGCCGCGCCCTCTACCAGGACATGCAGGGCCTGCACCTGACCCCGCTGTGGGAGTCGCTGCATGCCCTGGTGCCGAAGCAGCCCTCGCCCGGCTACGACGCCGCCCTGTGGCGCTACCAGGACATCGTGCCGCACCTGCGGCGCGCGGGCGAACTGATCTCGGCCGAGGAAGCGGTGCGCCGCGTCCTGATCCTGGAAAACCCGGCGCTGCCGGGCAGCTCCTCGATCACCCATTCGCTGTACGCCGGCCTGCAGCTGATCCTGCCCGGCGAAGTGGCGCCGGCGCACCGCCACACCCAGTCGGCGCTGCGCTTCATCGTCGAGGGCAAGGGCGCCTACACGGCGGTGGACGGCGAGCGCACCACCATGCACCCGGGCGACTTCATCCTGACGCCGTCCTGGGCCTGGCACGACCACGGCAACCCCGGCATCGACGGCGTGGCCGAACCGGTGGTCTGGCTCGACGGCCTGGACATCCCGACCACCCGCTTCTTCAGCGGCGGCTTCGCCGAGAACGGCGAAGAATCCAGCCAGCAGGTGGCGCGTCCGGAAGGCCGCAGCCTGGCCGCCTACGGCTACAACATGGCGCCGGTGCGCCAGCTGCACACCCGCTCCAGCTCGCCGATCTTCAACTACCCCTACGCCCGCTCGCGCGAAGCGCTCGACACCCTGCGCCGCCAGGAAGAGATCGATCCGTGGACCGGCGTCAAGCTGCGCTACATCAACCCGCTGACCGGCGGCGCCCCGATGCCGACCATCGGCGCCTGCATGCAGCTGCTGCCGGCCGGCTTTAGCGGCAAGCGCCACCGCAGCACCGACGGCACCGTCTACAGCGTGGTCGAAGGCAGCGGCACCGCCGTCATCGACGGCAAGCGCTTCGCGTTCGACTCGCGCGACACCTTCGTGGTGCCGTCCTGGGCCGCGCTGTCCTTCGAGGCGCCGCAGGACGTGGTGCTGTTCAGCTTTTCCGACCGTCCGGTGCTGGAGGCCCTGGGCCTGCTGCGCGAAGAATTCCTGCCCGAATAAACATCATCGAAAGAGAGCATCATGAGCGACCAATACCTGTTCCCGCCCCCGGCCGTCGTCGGCCTGCCCGTCAACGGCAGCGAGGCTGCCTTCCCGGTGCGCCGCGTCTACTGCGTCGGCCGCAACTACGCCGCCCACGCGCGCGAGATGGGCTTCGACCCGGACCGCGAACCGCCTTTCTTCTTCTGCAAGCCGAACGACGCCCAGTCGATCGTGCCGGTGCCCGCCGGCGCCACGGTGGAGCTGCCCTACCCGCCGCGCACCGAGAACTACCATTACGAGATCGAGCTGGTGGTCGCGATCGGCAAGGCCGGCCGCAACGTCGACCCGGATGACGCGCAGGACTACATCTTCGGCTACGCCGTCGGCCTGGACATGACCCGGCGCGACCTGCAGATGCGCATGCGCGAACAGGGCCGCCCCTGGGAGATCGGCAAGGCCTTCGACTATTCGGCGCCGATCGGACCGATCACCCCGCTGGAAAACGGCGCCTCGGTGAACGCCGGCATCATCGAGCTGACGGTCGACGGCAAGACCGTGCAGAAGAGCGACATCACCCACCTGATCTGGAACGTGAACGAGACCATCGCCCAACTGTCGACCCTGTTCGAGCTGCAGCCGGGCGACCTGATCATGACCGGCACGCCGGAAGGCGTGGGCGCCGTCGTGCGCGGCCAGACCATGATTGGCTCGGTCGCCGGCCTGACGCCGATCAGCGTCAAGGTGGCATAAACGCTGACACAAGCGGGTGACATAAGCGGGTGACATGAACCGCGCACCCATCGGCCGCCAAAGGGACAAAAGCAGGACATGAAAGCCCGGCGGCCGCAACATACTGGAGGAGTATCATCATGCAGGCCAATAACGCCCTGAGCGTCCAGCAGTTCATCGACCACCAACCCTTTTCGGCGCTCCAGAAGCGCCTCCTTGCGCTGTGCTTCCTGGTGGTGGCGATCGACGGTTTCGACACCGCCTCGATCGGCTTCATCGCGCCGGCGCTGCGCGGCGAGTGGCAGCTGAGTGCCGCCGCCCTGGCGCCGCTGTTCGGCGCCGGCCTGTTCGGCCTGATGGCCGGCGCCCTGCTGCTCGGCCCCCTGGCCCACCGCTA
>DOUW01000511.1 GCA_003520365.1 Massilia sp. | reverse complement strand
GCCTTCGGGCTGCGGCAAGTCGACGCTGTTGAAGGCGGTCGCCGGCTTCGTCGCCCCGCGCGCGGGCAGCCTGCGCCTGGGCGGCAAGCCCGTCACCGGGCCGGGACCGGACCGCATCGTTGTGTTCCAGGAATTCGACCAGCTGCCGCCGTGGAAGACGGTGGAGGCGAACGTGATGTTCCCGATGCTGGCGGGCGGCACAGGCAAGAAAGAGGCGCGCGAGCGCGCGCGCCACTGGCTCGGCAAGGGCGGCCNNCGCGCCACTGGCTCGGCAAGGTCGGCCTGGCGCGCTTCGGCGACTCCTATCCGCACACGCTCTCGGGCGGCATGAAGGCGCGCGTAGCGATCGCACGGGCGCTGGCCATGCAGCCCGAGATCCTGCTGATGGACGAACCCTTCGCCGCGCTCGATGCGCTCACCCGGCGCAAGATGCAGGAAGAACTGCAGGCGCTATGGCAAGAGATCGGTTTCACCATGCTGTTCGTGACCCATTCGATCGAGGAAGCGCTGGTGGTGGGCAACCGCATCCTGCTGCTCAGCCCGCACCCGGGCCGCGTGCGCGCGGAACTCAACAGCCACCAGTTCGACCTGGGCAGCGCCGGCAGCCCTGAATTCCAGGCCGCGAACGAACGCATCCACCGCCTGCTGTTCGGCGCAGCCGCCGTTGCGGCGTCCGGCATTCCTTCCACCGCTCCCGGCTACGCCGCCCATCCATGACAGCCTTCCGCGAACCACCCATCCGTCCCGAGTACGAACTCGCCCTGGCGACGCCCATCTTGGGTGCTGCCCCGCTGGGCGCATCGATGCAGGCCGCAGCCGGTCCACGCTGGTTTGCCTTCGGCGAGCTCGCCTGGCTGCGCAAGGCGGCCTTGTTGCTGGTGCTGGCCCTGCTCTGGGAAGCGCTGGCGCGCTGGTACGACAACGAGCTGCTGCTGCCGACGGCCCTGGCGACGGGCAGGGCGCTCATCGACGGCATCGCCACCGGCGAGCTGTTCGGCTACGTGGCCGTCTCGTTCGCCGTGCTGACCCAGGGCTACCTGGCCGGCATTCTCGGCGCCTTCCTGCTGACCTGGCTGGCGGTGTCGAACCGGCTCGGGCGCGAACTCATCGACACCCTGACCTCGATGTTCAACCCGCTGCCGGCGATCGCCTTGCTGCCGCTGGCCCTGCTGTGGTTCGGCCTGGGCAAGGGCAGCCTGATCATGGTGCTGATGCATTCCGTGATGTGGCCCCTGACGCTGAACGCCTGCGCCGGTTTCCGGGCCGTGCCCGAGACGCTGCGCATGGCCGGGCGCAACTACGGCTTGAAAGGCCTGCGCCTGGTGCTGCAGATCCTGGTCCCGGCGGCGCTGCCGGCCATCCTGTCGGGCCTGAAGATCGCCTGGGCGTTTGCCTGGCGCACCCTGATCGCCGCCGAGCTGGTGTTCGGCACGACCTCGGGGCAGGGCGGGCTCGGCTGGTTCATCTTCCAGAGCCGCAACGAGCTGTTCACGGACAAAGTGTTTGCGGGGCTGGCGGCGGTGATCCTGATCGGGCTGGCGGTCGAACATATCGTGTTCCAGACGCTGGAGCGGGTGACGGTGAGGCGGTGGGGGATGCAGCGCTAAGGGTGCGCTACGTCACGGTGGGTTCGAGAACCCACCCTACGACCGTGGTCTGCATACGTACGACCGCGTGGACACAGGTGTCCACCCTACAAAATCAAAACGCCGCGCATCGTAGGGTGGGTTCTCGAACCCACCGTTCATCGCGATGCCCCTGCACCGCACCACGCCGGTGCACCGCCGAGCCCGCCAAAGCGCCTCCCGCACCCCGCGAATCATTCCTTTCTTTTTATCTTGACCAAAATGGTGCAACGCAGTAAGGTGTTCCTTACGCTTTGCACCCCCGAAGCTTCATGGTCAGCCAGGCCGGCACACAAGGCCTTCCTGTGTTGACACGCTTTCATTTGTAGGCAGTTTGCTCCAACCCGCGCCACAAGCGCGAGAGATGCGTCGAGCCGCTACAGACACTCAGCCAAACGAGTTGCGTTTAGCGCCGTCATGAAGGGTATCTGCCGATGCCCGGATCGAACGTCGTGCGCGCAGAAAGAAGGGAAGCTGGAGCGCTGTGGGGCAAACCGCATTTCGTTAGGAACGAGCATCCGATCAATCTCCCTATGGGTCTTGAAAGGAACGATTCATGAATAACGAAGCCTCAGCCCCCACATTGACGGGTGCTGAAATCGTCGTCCGTTGTCTTGCCGAGGAAGGTGTCAAACACGTCTTCGGTTATCCCGGCGGCGCAGTCCTGTATATCTACGACGCCATCTTCAACCAGGACAAGTTCCAGCACGTCCTGGTCCGCCACGAGCAGGCAGCCGTGCACGCGGCCGACGCCTATTCGCGCAGCTCCAACACCGTCGGCGTCGCCATCGTCACCTCGGGTCCGGGCGTGACCAATGCCGTCACCGGCCTCTCGACCGCCTACATGGATTCGATCCCGATGGTCGTCATCTCCGGCCAGGTGCCGAGCCATGCGATCGGCCAGGATGCCTTCCAGGAATGCGACACGGTCGGCATCACGCGTCCGGTGGTCAAGCACAACTTCCTGGTCAAGGACGTGCGCGAACTGGCCAGCACCATCAAGAAGGCCTTCTACATCGCCCGCACCGGCCGTCCCGGCCCCGTGCTGGTCGATATCCCGAAGGACATCACGGTCAACAAATGCGCCTTCGACTATCCGCGCGAGATCGAGATGCGCTCGTACAAGCCGGTCGACAAGGGCCATGCCGGCCAGATCCGCAAGGCGGTCCAGCTGCTGGCCGGCGCCGAGCGCCCGATGATCTATGCGGGCGGCGGCGTGATCCTGGCAAATGCCTCGCCCGAACTGAACCGCCTGGCCGACCGTCTCGGCGCGCCGATCACCAACACATTGATGGGCCTGGGCGGCTCGCGCGCCAGCAGCGAGCATTTCGTCGGCATGCCCGGCATGCACGGCACCTATGAAGCGAACATGGCGATGCAGCACTGCGACGTCCTGATCGCGATCGGCGCCCGTTTCGACGACCGCGTGATCGGCAACCCCAAGCACTTCGCCAGCCACCCGCGCAAGATCATCCACATCGACATCGACCCGTCCTCGATCTCGAAACGGGTGAAGGTCGACATTCCGATCGTCGGCAACGTGAAGGACGTGCTGACCGAATTCCTGGCCCAGCTCGACGCTGCCGGCAATACCCGCGGCAATCCGGAAGCCCTGCGCAACTGGTGGAAGCAGATCGACGAATGGCGCGGGCGCGACTGCCTGAAGTACGAGAACTCCGACCTCGTCATCAAGCCGCAGTCGGTCATCGAGAAGCTGTGGAAGGTGACGAAAGGCGATGCCTTCATCACCTCCGACGTCGGCCAGCACCAGATGTGGGCCGCCCAGTACTACCCCTTCGACAAGCCGCGCCGCTGGATCAATTCCGGCGGCCTGGGCACGATGGGCGTGGGCTTGCCCTACGCGATGGGCGTGCAGATGGCCAATCCGGACGCGACGGTCGCCTGCGTGACCGGCGAAGGCTCGATCCAGATGTGCATCCAGGAGCTTGCCACCTGCAAGCAGTACCGCCTGACGCCGAAGATCATCCTGCTCAACAACCGCTTCCTGGGCATGGTGCGCCAGTGGCAGCAGATCGACTATGGTTCGCGCTACTCCGAGTCCTACATGGATTCGCTGCCGGATTTCGAGAAGCTGGCCGAGGCCTATGGCCACGTCGGCATGCGCATCGAGAAGCCGGGCGACGTCGAGGGCGCACTGCGTGACGCCTTCGGCATGAAGGATCGTCTCGTGTTCATGAACTTCATCACCGACCAGGCCGAGAACGTCTGGCCGATGGTCAAGGCGGGCAAGGGCTTGTCCGAAATGCTGCTCGGATCGGAGGACCTCTAAATGAGACACATCATCTCGGTCCTGCTCGAGAACGAAGCAGGCGCACTCTCGCGCGTCGTCGGCCTGTTCTCGGCGCGCGGCTACAACATCGAAACGCTGACCGTGGCGCCGACCGAAGACGCGACGCTCTCGCGCATGACCATCGTCACCACGGGATCGGACGACATCATCGAGCAGATCACCAAGCACCTGAACCGCCTGATCGAGGTGGTCAAGGTGGTCGACCTGAGCGAGGGCCAGCACATCGAGCGCGAGCTCATGCTGATCAAGGTGAGGGCCGTCGGCAAGGAGCGCGAAGAGATCAAGCGCACCGCCGACATCTTCCGCGGCCGCATCATCGACGTGACGGAGAAGACCTACACGATCGAACTGACCGGCGCCAAGAGCAAGCTCGACGCCTTCATCGACGCCATCGACCGCACCTCCATCCTCGAGACCGTCCGCACCGGCGGCTCGGGCATCGGCCGCGGCGAGAGGATCCTGAAGGTCTGACCGGCCAACAGCCCGATCGAAGCCGCGATCCGTAGGTGGGCACTTTGTGGTGCCGGCATTTAGCCAGCCCCACTGCCCACGCGTAACGCCTGATCCGCCGCCTGCCGTACAAACAGGTCCGTAGGGTGGGCACCCCGTGCCCACGCGTAACGCATGAGCAGCCCGCGGCGGTCACAAATGAACAGCCCGCTCCCTCCATGCGAACCGAATAGAAAAGAGAGAACACCATGCAATGGGAAGTCGTCATCGGTCTTGAGAACCACGTCCAGCTCACGACCAACTCGAAAATCTTCAGCGGCAGCTCGATCCAGTTCGGCGCCGAGCCGAACACGCAGGCCAGCCCCGTGGACCTGGCGCTGCCGGGCGTGCTGCCCGTGATGAACAAGGGCGCCGTCGAGCGCGCGATCCGCTTCGGCCTGGCGGTCGGGGCGAAGATCGCGCCGCAGTCGGTCTTCGCACGCAAGAACTACTTCTACCCCGACCTGCCGAAGGGCTACCAGATCAGCCAGTTCGAGAACCCGGTGGTCCAGGGCGGCACCATCACCTTCGGCTACGAGAAGGATGGCAAGCTCGAGACCAAGACCGTCAACCTGACCCGCGCCCACCTGGAAGAGGATGCCGGTAAATCGCTGCACGAGGACTATGCCGGCATGACCGGCATCGACCTGAACCGCGCCGGCACCCCGCTGCTCGAGATCGTCTCGGAGCCGGAAATGCGCAGCGCCGCCGAAGCGGTCGCCTATGCGAAGGCCCTGCACTCGCTGGTGATGTGGCTGGGCGTCTGCGACGGCAACATGCAGGAAGGTTCGTTCCGCTGCGACGTCAACGTCTCGGTGCGTCCGCTGGGCCAGAAGGAATTCGGCACCCGCTGCGAGATCAAGAACCTGAACTCCTTCCGCTTCATGGAAGAAGCGATCCACTACGAAGTGCGGCGCCAGATCGAGCTGATCGAAGACGGCGGCAAGGTCCAGCAGGCCACCCGCCTGTGGGACCCGGACCGCAAGGAAACCCGCGCCATGCGCTCGAAAGAGGACGCGCAGGACTACCGCTACTTCCCGGACCCGGACCTGCCGCCCCTGACCATTTCGGAAGACTGGATCGAGCGCGTGAAGGCCGACATGCCGGAACTGCCGGGCGCAATGCGCGCGCGCTTCACCGGCGACTACGGCCTGCCCGAGTATGACGCCCTGATCCTGACCTCGTCGCAGGGCATGGCGACCTACTACGAAGCCGTGGTGGCAAAGGCCGGCAAGGAAAACGCGAAGACCATCGCCAACTGGATGATGGGCGACGTCTCCTCGACCCTGAACCGCGAAGGCGTGGACATCACCGAATCGCCGGTCGAGGCCTCGCAGCTGGCCCTGCTGGTCAAGCGCATCGCCGACGGCACGATCTCGAACAAGGCGGCGAAGGAAGTGTTCGCGGCGATGTGGGAAGCGAAGTCGACCGACGAGAACCTGGCCGACGTCGTCATCGAGCAGAAGGGCCTGAAGCAGATCTCGGACAGCGGCGCGCTGGAAGCCATCGTCGACGAAGTGCTGGCGGCGAACGCCAAGTCGGTCGAGCAGTACCGCGCCGGCAAGGAAGCCGCGATCAACGCACTGATCGGCCAGACCATGAAGGCGTCCAAGGGCAAGGCGAATCCGGCCCAGGTGACGGAGCTGCTGAAGAAGAAGCTGGCGGGTTGATACCGCTGGTCTTGAAGAAGAAAAGAGAAACCGGAGCGTGCTCCGGTTTTTTTATGCTTAATTACAAGATCTTGCGTTGTTTCGGAATGTCAGAAAACTTCAGCAAACTCCTGGGTTCACGCTGTGATATTTCGGATTTTCTGAAATTTATGTCGTAAGCACAACACTTCGGGACGATATTTCGGAATTTAAGAAATTTTCGGACATGTCAGGCTATACTGGGTATTCTTTCTGAATATCCGAAACAAGCCGATCATGGAAACGATTCCTACTCTCTTGAACGCACCGGATGCCTTGGGCCCGCTGGTGCGCCAGCGTCGTCGTGCGCAGCATTTGCGTATCGACGACGCCGCAGCGCTTCTTGGTGTCTCCGTCGACTTGATGTCGCGGCTTGAAAACGGCCAAGGCAGCGTACGCCTGGACAAGGCACTGGCGGTCCTCGAAGGTTTGGGGCTGGCAATGCTGGTCGTCCCAAAGGATCATCCCTGGGTCCAACGCACCCGCCTGGCATCGGCCGTACATGAACCTGGAGTCCCACGGTGAACTTCGTTCTCGAGGTCCTGGCAGGCGATCGCCTGATGGCGCATCTGGGCCATGACGCCATGGCGGACGCGTGGTCATTGGCCTATACCCGCGATTGGCTCGATGACCCGCAGGCGTTTCCCCTATCGCCCTCCTTGCCTCTTTCACCATCCGGGCAAGGCTACGACTCGCGTTCGATCAAGCGCTTCATCGAGCACTTGCTACCGGAGGGACATGCACTGGATGTCGCCATTGCAGCCAATGGCTTGGCCAGATCGAATGTGTTTGGCTTGATCCGCGCACTCGGTACCGAAACGGCCGGCGTATTACGTTTCCGGGATGCGCAAGCCGACATGCACGCTCCCGCCGGGCCCGAGATGCGGGAAATCCCGATCGCAGAATTGGACAAGCGCATCGCAGACCGCGACATGCCGTTCACGGTATGGGACGGCAAGGTGCGCATGTCCGTTGCGGGGGTACAGGACAAGCTGCTGGTCTACCTAGACGCTCCACTCGCACAAGGGGGACGGCTGTTCCTGGTCGAAGGACCGCGCCTGGCATCCACCCATATACTCAAACCCGATCTCGGCCACTCCAGACCGCCGCATCTCGCGGTGAACGAACATTTCTGCATGACGCTCGCGGCCCGCATCGGCTTGCCGGTGGCGGAAGTCGAGCTGCTGCGCACGCCCCGCCCGGTGCTTGTCGTGCGCCGTTTCGATCGCACCGTGCAACAGCAGGGAGAAGCGCTGCGGGTCGACCGGCGGCACATGGTCGACGCTTGCCAGGCCTGCGACTTGCCGGTCAGTTTCAAATACGAGCGCAATTACGGGAACCAGGAAGCGGTCCGTGATATTCGGGACGGCATGAGTTTTGAACGCCTGTTCGGCCTGGGTCAGCTGACGGGCAACAAGGCCCAGGCCAAGCTGACGATGCTGCGCTGGGCGCTCTTCCAGTTCCTGATCGGGAATAGCGACGCGCACGGCAAGAACTTTTCGTTTTTCGTCAGTCCCGGCGGCTATCTTGAACCGACGCCCTGGTATGACCTCGTCAGCGTGGTCCAATATGCGCACTTCGATACCGACCTTGCCATGGCATTCGGCGATGCGTTCACCTTCGACGAGGTCACGCCATTCGCCCTCGCCGACTTCGCCACGCGCTGCGGTATCGACCGCAAGCTGATGCGGCGCGAGGCGGAGCGCTTGTCGAATGCGGCCGGCACCGCAGCTGTCGAACTGGCAGGTTCGAACAACTATCAGGACGACGAACGCGCCTTCGTTGCGCAGATCGCAGTCTTCATTGGCCGGCAGGCCCAACGCCTGGCGGCGCTGGCGCGCGAAGCGGCGGCGATCTCCGCCGCGCTTCTGTGATACGGCTTGCGTCTGCAACGAAAACGCTCAGCGCCTTTCGCCCGAGGATTTAAACGCCGTAACGCGTGCGGTAGGCCGCCACCGCTTCCTTGTGCTGGCCCAGCTCGGCGCCCGCCCCCTCACCCGACAGGTAGGTGAACAGGTCGTCCAGGTTGGCGATCGAGATCACGGGAATACCGAATTCCTTGGCCACCTGCTGCACCGCCGAACCCTCCGACAGCGCGTCGTCCTTGCCCGAACGTTCCATGCGGTCGAGCGCGATCAGGACGGCGGCCGGCTCGGCGCCGGCGGCGCGGATCATGTCGACCGATTCGCGCACCGAGGTGCCGGCCGAGATCACGTCGTCGACGATGACGACCTTGCCCTGCAGCTTGGCGCCGACGATGGTGCCGCCTTCGCCGTGGTCCTTGGCTTCCTTGCGGTTGTAGGCGAACGAGGTGTTGCGGCCCTGGGCCGCCAGCGCCACCGCGGTCGCGCTGGCCAGGGTGATGCCCTTGTAGGCCGGGCCGAACAGCATGTCGAACTCGACGCCCGATGCGATCAGGGTCTGGGCATAGAACTGCGCCAGGCGGCCGAGGGTGGCGCCGTCGTGGAACAGGCCGGCGTTGAAGAAGTAAGGCGAGAGGCGCCCGGCCTTGGTCGTGAATTGACCGAATCGTAAGACTTCGGTCTCGACCGAAAACGCAATAAACTCCTGGCGCAGATTGCTCACGCTGTTCTCCTGAAATTCGAAAACGGATATTGTAATCCGCGCCGCCGCGCCTGCGCCGGCCGACCCCGCTTTTATGGTAGCGCCAGCGCCAGGCGCGCGACCTGGTCGGGGCTGATCGGCTTGACCAGGTGCTGCTCGAAACCGGCTTCCCCGCTGCGCTGCCGGTCCGCCGCCTGGCCATAGCCGGACAGCGCGATCAGGCGGCACGGATGCGTGCCCAGCAGCGCACGCAGGCTGCGCCCCAGCTGGTAGCCGCCCATGCCCGGCAAGCCGATGTCGAGCACCGCGAT
>DOUW01000508.1 GCA_003520365.1 Massilia sp. | reverse complement strand
CCTGACCGCTGCCGGCCGCCAGGCCAGCGACCGCGCGCACGTCGTGCTGGCCGAACTCAACGCGCAACTGACGGCAGGCTTCAGCCAGGACGAGCTGCAAGTGGTGGCGCGTTGGCTGGAACACAGCGCGCGCGTGACCGGAGCGGGGCAGGGAGCGGACGCCTGAGGCGTGCGCGCTTGAAGCGCGGCGCGCGCTGGCTTATCCTGAACGCCAGCGTTGGCCAACAGGAGCGATCATGATCTTGCAAGGTGGATGTTATTGCGGCGCAGTGCGCTATGTCGTCGACGGCGACACCTTCAACAGCACCCTGTGCCATTGCAGCGATTGCCGGCGCATCGCCGGCGCGCCGGCCGTGGCCTGGTTCAGCACTGGCATGGATGGTTTCCGCTTTTCGCAGGGAAACGCCGCCACCTTCCGTTCGAGCGAGCACATCCTGCGCAGCTTCTGCGCGACCTGCGGCACCACCCTGACTTTCCAGGACGGCCGCTATCCGGACGAGATCGACATCGCCAGCGCCACGCTCGACGACCCGGCGCGCATGCCGCCCGGCGACCATACCTTCGATCAATATCGGCTGCCGTGGATGCGCATGAGCGATGGCCTGCCGGCCTATCCGCGCACGCGTTCGGAAGGCCAGGGAGGAGAGCGACCGGCTGGGTGAAGCACAGCACATACGGGGACGGGCGGCGGCGCTAGAGTTGGCGAACCGTCACCTGCCAGGAGGCACCCATGGATTCGATCAACCAGCAACAGCCGGAAACCAACCGCCGCGACCTGAGCGGTCTTGATGCCATCGCGCGCATCCGCGACACCGCCGATACGGCCAAGACCTGCTTTTTCTGCACCGGCGGGAATACCGGTCCCAGCCGCGGCGTGCGTCCGATGAGCGTGCTGCAGGCGGATGAAGCCGGCAACCTGTGGTTCATGAGCGCCAGCGACAGCCACAAGAACCAGGAGCTGGCCGCCAACCCCGCCGTCATCCTGTTCTTCCAGGAAAGTAAGCACGCCGGTTTCCTCCAGCTGGACGGCGAGGCGACGATTTCGCGGGACAAGGCGAAGATCAAGGAACTGTGGGACTTCACGCTGAAGACCTGGTTCACGGAAGGCGAAGACGATCCGCGCATCACTCTCATCAAGGTGACGCCGCGCGAAGGCTATTACTGGGACAACAAGCATGGCCAGGCAGTGGCCGGCGCCAAGATGCTGGTCGGCGCAGCGGTCGGCAAGACCCTGGACGATTCGATCGAAGGCCGGCTCACGCTCTAGGCTTATCCCATCGACTATGCTCACAGGGTAATTTTTCCTTTGATATAGCGCAAACTGTTGCACGGTGACATACTCTTTGCGTTGAGCATTTAACCACGACGGTCACGCCGCGCGCGGCCGTCCCGCCTGGAGCCCTGGATGACCTTTACCGAATCGATCGAGCAATGCTTCAAGAAATACGCCACCTTTGATGGAACCGCTTCGCGTTCCGAGTACTGGTGGTTCTTTCTGTTTATTGTCGTCGGCAACTTCGGCCTCAGCCTGATCAGCGATGGCCTGTCGATGCTGTTCTCGATCGCCACGCTCATCCCGAACATCGCCGCCGCTACCCGCCGCCTGCATGACACCGACCGCAGCGGCTGGTGGCAGCTGATCTGGTTCGTCCCCATCGTTGGCTGGATCATCCTGATCGTGTTCCTGGCCCAGGAGCCGCGTCCGAACCGCTACGGCGTCGTCAGCCGCGTCATCGCCTGAAAGGAAATGAGACGATGGTGCCCACGATGCGACGGCCCCGGCCGTTCGCATCGTGGGCACCCGTGCACCCGATTTGCGTCTAACCAGTAGAATGGGCCCACTTTTGAACAGAAGGGGGTTTCATGAAACGGACAGCATTGATCGCGGGCGTGACCGGCATCGGCGGTAATCATCTCGCACGCGAACTGCTTGCCAATGGCTGGGAGGTGGTCGGCCTGTCGCGCCGCGCGCCGAAGGACTTGCCGGGCGTGCGCCACGTCGCAGCCGACTTGATGGACCCTGCCGCCCTCGGCCGCGCGTTGGCGGACCTTGCGCCGACCCACGTCTTCATCACCACCTGGATGCGCCAGGACACCGAAGCCGAGAACATCCGCGTCAACGCCGCGCTGGTGCGCAACCTGCTGGACGCGCTGTCGCCGCGGAAGAGCGTGCGCCACGTCGCCCTGGTCACCGGCCTGAAGCACTACCTCGGCCCCTTCGAGGCCTATGCCAGCTCGGGCACGCTGCCCGACACGCCGCTGCGCGAAAGCCAGCCGCGCCTGCCGCTGGAGAATTTCTATTACGCCCAGGAAGACGAGGTCTACGCCGCCGCCGAACGCGACCGCTTCACCTGGTCGATCCACCGCCCGCACACCATCATCGGCCTGGCGGTCGGCAATGCCATGAACCTGGGCACCACGCTGGCCGTCTACGCCAGCATCTGCAAGGAGACCGGGCGCCCGTTCCAGTTCCCCGGCTCGGAGGCGCAGTGGAAAGGCTTGTCCGACGTGACCGATGCGCGCATGCTGGCCAGGCAGCTGGCCTGGGCCGCCGATACCGACGCGGCGAAAAACGAGGCCTTCAACATCGTCAACGGCGACGTGTTCCGCTGGAGCTGGCTGTGGCCGAAACTGGCCGACTGGTTCGGCGTGGAGGCGGCCGGCTACAACGGGCAGGTCCAGCCGCTGGAGGCCGCGATGGGCAACGACCACGCGCTCTGGCGCGAGATCGCCACCCGCCACGACCTGGCCGAGCCCGACCTCGACCGCCTGGCCTCGGCCTGGCACACGGATCTCGACCTCGGCCGTCCGCTCGAAGTCATGACCGACATGGCCAACAGCCGCCGTCTCGGCTTCAGCGCTTACCAGGCCACCGACGACTCCTTCTTCGACCTGTTCGCGCGCCTGCGCGCCGAGCGGCTGATTCCATAAGCGGAGCCTGACGGGGAGGCCGGCCGTGGACATCGCCCGCACTCCGATGCACATCGTGCTGGTGACGATCGGCTCGGCCGGCGACCTGTTTCCCTTCCTGCGCATGGCGCTGGCGCTGCGCGCGGCCGGGCACCGCGTCAGCTTCCTCGGGCCGGAGCAGCACGGCCCCTTCGTCGATGCCGCCGGCCTGCCTTTCCACGGCCTGCCGGCGGACGAGGCGGTGCTCGACCATCCCGACCTGTGGCATCCGACCCGCGG
>DOUW01000035.1:9252-11165 GCA_003520365.1 Massilia sp. | reverse complement strand
GGTCGACGCCGTCCTCGCTCCGCGCGCCCACTTGATGCTGTTCGGCGCCGGCCACGTCGGCGCCGCCATCGTGCGCGCGCTGGCCGAGCTGCCCTGCCGCGTTACCTGGGTCGACGAGCGCGAGGACATGTTCCCGCCCGCCGCCGCATTGCCGGCGAACGTCACGGTCGAGGCCACCGACACGCCCGAGGCGCTGGTGGCGCAGGCCGCACCCGGCACCACGTTTCTCGTGCTGACGCACAGCCATGCACTTGACCTGCGCCTGGCATTCGCGATACTGTCCCGCCCCGGCCCGGGCGCGAACCGGAACGACTGGTTCGGCCTGATCGGGTCCGATACCAAGCGCCGCCAGTTCGAGCACCGCCTGCGCGAACGCGGCATCGATGCCGCCCGCATCGACGCCATGGTGTGCCCGATCGGCCTGCCCGGCATTGCCGGCAAGGCGCCGGCCGTGATCGCGATCGCCGTCGCGGCCCAATTGCTGACCGTCTGGGAATCCGCTTGCGCGGACCAGCCCGGCCTTCTTGACGCTTCTTCGGAATCCAACTGATGTCCACCGCACCAACGACCGTGCAAGCCTACCGTGCGAGCTTGCTGCATTTTCACGCCGACCCGGCCTTCGCCGAACAGGCCTATGCCTGGCACCAGGACGGCCTGCTCGTCGTCAAGGGCGGCCGCATCGAGGCCGCCGGCGACTACGCCCAGCTGGCGGGCACGCTGCCGCCCGGCGTCGAGCCGGTCGACTACCGCGGCAAGATCATTACGCCCGGCTTCATCGACACCCACCTGCATTATCCGCAGACGGACATGATCGCCTCCCCAAGCCCGGGCCTGTTGCCCTGGCTGGAAACCTACACCTTCCCGACCGAGCGGCGCTTCGAGGACCCGCAGCACGCGCGCTCGGTGGCCGAGTTCTTCCTGGATGAGCTGACCCGCTGCGGCACCACCACGGCCGTGGTCTACTGCACCGTGCATCCACAGTCGGTCGACGCCTTCTTCGAAGCCAGCGAAGCGCGCAACTTGCGCATGGTGGCCGGCAAGGTGCTGATGGACCGCAACTGCCCGGACTTCCTGCGCGACGCCGAAGGCCAGGTCGGCGACAGCGAGGCCCTGATCAACAAGTGGCACAAGCGCGGCCGCGCGCTGTACGCGATCACCCCGCGTTTCGCGCCCACGTCCAGCGAAGCCCAGCTGCGCCTGACCGGCGAACTGGCCCGGGCTTATCCGGACACCTTCATCCAGACCCACGTCTCGGAAAACAAGGACGAGTGCGACTGGGTGCGCCAGCTCTACCCGGACTCGCGCAGTTACCTGGGCGTGTACGAGGACTTCGGCCTGATGCGCCGGCGCGCCCTGTTCGGCCACTGCATCTGGCTCGACGACGAGGACTTCGCGCGCATGGCGGCAACCGGCTCGGCGGCGGCGATCTGCCCGACCTCCAACCTGTTCCTGGGCAGCGGCCTGTTCGACTTCGAAAAGGCCGACGGCGCGAAGGCACTGCTCTCGCTCGGGACCGACGTCGGGGCAGGGACCTCGTTCTCGATGCTGCAGACCATGAACGAAGCCTATAAAGTGGCGCGCCTGAAGGGCAGCTACCTGCCGGCGCTGCGCATGTTTTATCTCGCCACGCTGGGCGCGGCGCGCGCGATGGACCTGGAGGGCACGATCGGCAGCTTCGCCGTCGGCGCCGAGGCCGACTTCGTGGTGCTCGACCCGCAGGCGACGCCGCTGCTGGCGCGCCGCAGTGCCCACTGCGATTCGCTCGAGGAGCAGTTGTTTGCGCTGGCGCTGCTGGGGGATGACCGGGCGATCCGGGCGACGTATGCGATGGGGGCGAAGGTGCACGAGCGGGGGTGATGCGTTTGTGGGGCTGTTGCCTGATGCGTTGGCGGCCCTTTGCATCCGCGTGGGGG
>DOUW01000035.1:0-9143 GCA_003520365.1 Massilia sp. | reverse complement strand
CCCCACGCGGATTCAACACACCACTAGCGCCACAGGCAACAGCCCCACCGTCTGAAGCCCATCCATTGCCAAGCCAGATTGAAGCGGTTAGAGTTTCGCGGTCCGTTTTCAACCACCCATACGAAAGAACATCGATGCAGAAGAAACTGAGCTGCCTGCTCGTGGCGCTGGCCTTTGCCGCGCCCGTCGCCGCCAAGGAGCCGGGCACGGCGACCCGCCACGCCAACGAGGCGGCCACCGCCCGTCATTACGCCGCGCTGGTCGCGGGCGCCGAGCCGAAGCTGGCCGAGCTGACCATGTTCTTCACGCAGATGCCCAAGGGCGGAGACCTGCACCACCACTATTCGGGCGCGATCTACGCCGAGCAGTACGTCGACTTCCTCGACAAGCAGGGCGTGTGCGTCAACAAGCAGACCTACCGCATCGAGACCAACAAGGAAGTCGTCGCCGCCGAGCGCGCGAAGCCGGCCAAGGAACGCAACTGCCTGTCGAGCGCCGAAGTCTATGCCGACGACCACACCTGGCGCGAGCTGGTGCAGCGTTGGTCGAACAAGGACTTCGACAACCACGGCGCGATCCAGCCGCCGCCCGACCGCCTGTTCTTCCAGACCTTCGGCTACTTCGGCCCGGTCTCGAACGCCAACTTCGCCGAAGGCCTGCAGGAGCTCAAAAAACGCGCGATCGCCGAGAACGTCAGCTACATCGAGACCATGTTCAAGATGGCGCCGGCCGTCAGCAACCCCGAGTTCGACGCGCGCGCCTGGCAGCTGGTGAACGACGATGCGGGCCTGAAGGTCGAGCTGAACAACTGGATGGAAACGCTGGCGCGCGACCCGGCCTTCAACAAGACCCTGGGCGATTTCGTCGCCAAGATCGACGAAGCCGCCGCCGGCATCGACGACGAGCGCTTCACCATGCGCTACCAGACCTATGTCCTGCGCCTCTTGAACCCGTCGCAGGTGTTTTCCTCGATGGTGGGCGCGTTCAAGGCGGCGGCCGCCGGCGGCAAGATCGTCGGCGTGAACATCGTCGGCCAGGAAAGCACCGCCGTCTCGATGCGCGACTACACGCTGCACATGAAGATGTTCGGCTTCCTGAAATCGATCTACCCGGACGTCAAGGTGGCGATGCACGCGGGCGAACTGGCACTGGGCGACGTGCCGCCGGAAGGCCTGAAGTTCCACATCGACCAGGCGCTGGTGGTGGCGAATGCCGACCGCATCGGCCATGGCATCGACCTGGCCCACGAGACCAACGCCGTCGGCATCATGCGCAAGATGCGCCAGGACGACGTGCCGGTCGAGATCAACCTGACCTCGAACGCCTTCATCAACGGCCTGAAGGGCGAGCACCACCCGATCACGCTGTACCGCAAGTATGGCGTGCCCTACGTGATCTCGACCGACGACGCCGGCGTCACCCGCCATACGCTCAGCAACGAATACGTGCTGTTCGCCAGCCGCTATAAGCCGGACTACGCGGAGATGAAGAAGACCTCGTACAACAGCATCCGCTACGCCTTCCTGCCGCCGGCGGAGAAGACGCGCCTGACGCGCCAGCTCGACGAACGCTTCGCGAAGTTCGAGGCCGAGGTGGCCGGACTGGCGAAGGATGTCGCGAAGAAACAACGAGCGAAAACGAAATAAGCTCAGTCGATCACGGCAGCGCAAGGCTGCCGTTTTTATCAGTGCACCGCCCGGTGCACTGTTTCGGGGTAAACAAAAGTTAGTGCAAAGCTAATGTTTGTGGCCTGGTTGCCACAGATTCCCAACGCCGCCCCTGCGATTCCTGAAAAAGTTTATCTAAATATTTCAGTAAAGAATGCCTTCCGTATAATCGCGCCTTGTGATTTTGCTCGGGGAAACCCCCGCGCGGCACGCCGAATGCACGTTTTTTGGGCGATTTAGTGCTTCCGCCTATAAATGGCGAACAAAAAACGTATTTGTCTGTTGGAAGTCACTCATGCATATTTGCTTGCGTTGCTAAATATGCTTGAAGTTTTTTCAAGGGCGATTGGTAACAGGGATGAAACATTTCATCTCTACAATCGCCCGGTCCCACGGAAGGCCGGCTGTGCCGCTGCGGTTCGCAGCAACCAGGGTTGCAGTACTTGTAAAGAGGGACGTCTTCGGGCGTCCAAATAACTATTAAGTCTATTTTGGGGTTTTTAACAATGATCACTCACAAACAGATCCGGCTGACCAAGCTGGCGCTGGCTTTGTCGATTGCGTTGTCGGCTGCGCCGACCTTCGCACAGAACACCACCTCCGCCATTGGCGGCCGCGTCGCTGGCGCGGACGGCAAGCCGGTGGCTGGTGCACAAGTGTCGATCCTTCATACCGAGTCGAACTCTGTCAGCAACGTCGCGACCGACGCTGAAGGCCGATACATCGCGCGCGGTCTGCGTGTGGGTGGTCCGTACACCATTATCATCACCAAGGACGGCGTCTCGGAAAAACGCGACAACGTCTTCATCCAGCTGGCCGAAACCGCGTCGATCGACGCGACCCTGGGCACCGGCATGCAGACCGTGACCGTTTCCGGTACGGCCAACCGCTCGGAGCGCTTCAACCGCACCACCATGGGCGCGGTCACCAGCATCGGCGCCACCGAACTGGCAACCCAGGCATCGATCCAGCGCAACCTGCAGGATTATGCCCGTGCCGATCCGCGCGTCTCGCAGAACGACAAGGAACGCGGCGAAATGTCCGTCGCCGGCCAGAACTCGCGCTACAACTCGATCACCGTCGATGGCGTCGCCATCAACGACACCTTCGGCCTGGAGTCGAACGGCAGCCCCACCGCGCGCCAGGCAATCTCGATCGAAGCGATCCAGTCGGTGCAGGTCAACGTCGCCAACTACGACGTGACCCAGAAAGGCTACACCGGCGCCAACATCAACGCCGTCACCAAGTCGGGCACCAACACCTGGAAGGGCGGCGCCTACTACGTGTGGCGTAACGACCGTTTCGTCGGCGAACGCTACAACAACGTCACCGATACCTACAGCGACGCGCCGAAGTTCAAGGAAACCACCAAGGGCCTGTGGGCCAGTGGCGCCCTGATCGAAGACAAGCTCTTCATCTACGCCCTGACCGAGAAATCGGAAAGCAGCCGCGCCAGCCCGGACTTCGGCATCATCGGCAGCAGCGCCGGCACCACCGTGCCGATCACCGCGTCGGCCGTCGAGCAGGCGCAGCAGATCGCCAAGGACAAATGGGGCATGGACATCGGCGGCCTGAACGTGCCGGCCGGCTCGAAGATGACCTCGGAAGAGAAGCTGCTGAAAGTCGACTGGAACATCAGCGATAACCACCGCGCCAACTTCCGCTACGGCAAGACGACCCAGTCGGAACCGGTCTTCCCGTCGTACGCCCGGGACAGCGTGAGCCTGGACTCGATGTTCTACAGCAACGAGAAGAGCATCGAAACCGGCGTCGCCCAGGTCTTCTCGGACTGGACCCCGACCCTGTCGACCGAATTCCGCGTCTCGTCGCGCGACTACGATTCGGTGCCGAAGAACAGCACCCGCCTGCCGTCGATCCGCCTGCAGTTCAGCGGCGCGCTGCCTGCCGGCACCCCGGCCGGTACCCAGAACGGTTCGCGTGACCTGAACTTCGGTACCGAATACGCACGCCAGCTGAACGTCCTCGGCACCAAGACCATGGACTACTACGGCGCGGCCAACTGGGTCGTGGGCGACCACGAGATCAAGGGTGGCTTCGACTACAGCACCAACGAGATCTACAACGCCTACCTGCAGAACGTCTTCGGTAGCTACACCTTCGCCTGCGACGACACCCTGAACGCCGGCATCTGCAAGAACGGCAGCGCAGCGGCGATCGAAGCGGCGGTGCTGAACAACTTCCGTAACGGTAACCCGACTTCGTACTCCGTGCAGATTCCTGCACCGGGCAAGTCGCTGAGCGACGGCATCTCGTCGTTCACGATGAAGAACACCGGCCTGTTCCTGCAAGACACCTGGACCGCGACCAAGAACCTGACCCTGACCTACGGCGTTCGCGTGGACGAAACCGGCGTCGGCAGCAAGCCGCTGGCCAACACCGCCGTGGCAGCACCTGTCATCGCCGGTAACTACGCCACCGGCCGCGGCCAGACCGGCGGCTTCGGCTACGACAACACCGTCACCCCTGACGGCAAGAAGCTGTGGCAGCCGCGCGTGGGCTTCAACTACAAGTTCGACAGCGCACGTTCGATGCAGATCCGCGGTGGCGCCGGCCTGTTCCAGGGCGCCGCGGCATCGGTGTGGATGTCGAACCCGTTCTCGAACCCGGGCGTCGCCACCAACACGGTCACCTGCGCTTCGAATGCGACCCGTTGCCCAGCCACCGGCTTCTTCAACCCGGATCCGGACAACCAGCCGACCAACATTCCAGGCAGCACGCCGCTGGCCAACGTCGACATCCTCGACCCGGGCCTGCGCCAGCCGTCGATCTGGAAAGCCAACCTGGCGTTCGACACCGAACTGCCATGGTACGGTATGGTCTTTGGTGCTGAGCTCTTGTACACCAACAACAAGGACAGCATCTATTACGAGCACCTGAACCTGGGCGCCTCGACCGGCACCGCGGGTACCGACGGCCGCCAGCTGTACTGGAACCCGGCAGCCATGACGACCACCTGCTACGCTGCGAATGCGGCCGGTACGTCGCTGAACACCACCAGCGGCTGCACCCAAGCCAAATACCTGCGTAACCGTTCCTACGGTAACGTGTTGGTGGCGAAGAACACCGGCGAAGGCGACGGCAAGCTGATCACCATGTCGCTGTCGCGTCCGCTGACCAAGGGCTTCGGCTGGTCGGTGGCCTACACCCACACGAAAGCGACGGAAGTCTCGCCGCTGTCGTCGTCGGTCGCCAATTCGAACTTCAATGCACGTTCGGTGTTTAACCCGAACGAAGAAGTCGCATCGAACTCGAACACCATGGCAAAGCATCGCCTGAACGCCCTGGCCAACTTCCAGAAGAAGTTCTTCGGTTCGTATAACACCCGCCTCGGTGTGTTCTACGAAGCACGTTCGGGCAAGCCATACAGCTGGACCTACAAGAACGACCTGAACGGCGACGGTGTCTCGGGCAACGACCTGATGTACATCCCGAAAGCCTTCGGTTCGGGTGAAGTGGTCTTCCTGGGCGATACCGAAACCAACCACAGCAACGAGCAGCGTTTCTGGGACATCGTCAACGGCAACAAGGCCCTGCGTGACGCAGCCGGCGGTGTCGTAGGCCGTAACAAGAGCTTCTCGGACTGGACCAACGTGGTCGACATGCGCATCAGCCAGGAAATCCCGGGCATCTTCAAGCGCAACAAGGCCGTGTTCACCCTGGACTTCTTCAACGTCGGCAACCTGCTGAACAAGAAGTGGGGCCACACCCAGGAGCCATCGTTCGCGTCGGGCGGCGGCACCACCCGCGGCTTCGTGGACTATGCTGGTATGCAAGACGGCAAGTACGTCTACTTCGTCCGCAACAAGGCAGACGACCTGACCGTCAAGCAGTCGAAGAACGAATCGCAGTGGGCGATCCAGGCAACCGTCAAGTACGAATTCTAAGTTCCTGAATTTGTCCTGATGCTTGAAACGGCCGGTGGCGACACCGGCCGTTTTTTCGTTTACATGAATGGGTAAGCAGTAGGCAAGGGCGCTTGTAAGGATGGCCTCGTGCTGGCCTACGTGCAATAATTCGGCTCGCCCGCGAGGGCCCCGTCTTCATCAACAAAGGTATGCCATGATCGTTTCCCCGCGCGCGCGCGCCGTTCTTTCCACCCTGGCGCTGGCCCTGGCCGCGGCTGGCTGCGCTACCGCGCCGCCGGCGCCGGTCACGCTCAATCTGGTCGCGATCAACGACTTCCACGGCAACCTCGAGCCGAGCAAGTACACCTATACCGACGCCGCCACCGGCAAGAGCGAAACCCTGCGCGCCGGCGGCATCGAAGCCTTGAGCGGCGCGCTGGCCGCCTGGCGCCGGGAAGACAAGGACCTGCTGTTCATCGGCGCCGGCGACCTGATCGGCGCCAGCCCGGCGCTGTCCTCGATGTGGGCCGACGAGCCGAGCATCGAGGCGATGAACCTGATGGGCCTGCAGATGAGCTCGGTGGGCAACCACGAGTTCGACCAGGGCCGCAAGGAACTGCTGCGCCAGCAGAACGGCGGCTGCGATTCGCCGCGTCCCAAGAAAGCCTGCAAGCTGGCGCCGGACTTCAAGGGCGCGCGCTTCACCTATCTCGCCGCCAACGTCCTCGACAAGGCCACCGGCAAACCCTTCATGCCGGCCTACCGCATCGAGACCGTGAAGGGCATCAAGGTCGGCGTGGTCGGCGTGGTGCTGCAGGATACCGCTTCGGTCGCGGTCAGCTCGGCCATCGCCGGGCTCGACTTCATCGGCGAGGCCGAGGCCATCAACCGCACCCTGCCGCAGATGCGCGCCGACGGCGCCCAGGTGATCGTCGCCCTGGTGCACGAGGGCGGCCGCACCGACGAGTCGCCCCAGCAGCCGGCCTGCAAAGGGCTGACCGGCGCCGTGGTCGACATCGTGAAGCAGCTCGATCCGGCGATCCGCCTGGTCATTACCGGCCACTCGCACCAGGGCTACCTGTGCCAGGTCGACGGCCGCGTCGTCACCCAGGCCGATGCCGCCGGCCACCTGCTGTCGCGCATCGCCCTGACGGTCGATCCGGCCAGCGGCGCACTGGCCAACATCGACGTGAAAAACGTCGTCATGGACCCGGCCAAGTTCCCGGCCGACCCGAAAGTGGCGGCTTACCTCGCCGGCGTCAAGGAGCGCAGCCGCGCGGCGCTGGCACGGCCGCTGGGCAAGCTCGGCGTCGCCACTGTCGCAAGGAAAAGCAGCGAGTCCGGCGAATCGCCGCTCGGCAACCTGATCGCCGATGCGATCGTGGCCGCGACCCGCGACCAGGGCGTGCAGATCGGCTTCATGAACACCGGCGGCATCCGCAAGGACCTGGACACGGGGGAGGGCATGGTGGCCACCTTCGGCCATGCCCAGGCCGTGCTCCCCTTCGGTAACACGCTGGTCGTGATGGACCTGACCGGCGCCCAGCTGCGCCGCCTGCTGGAACAGCAGTGGGACCGCCCGGCCGCATCCGGTTCGACGATCCTGCAAATCTCGCAAGCGCTGTCCTACCAGTGGGACGAAAAGCGCCCGGTCGGCAGCCGCCTGGTGCCAGGCAGCCTGAAGTTCAACGGCGTGCCGGTCGACGACGGCAAGACCTACCGCGTGGTCGCGAACAACTTCCTGGCCGAAGGCGGCGACAATATTCCGGAATTCGCCAAGGGCACCAACCGTGTCGATACCCAGCTGGTCGACCTGGACGCGCTGAGCGACTTCATTGCGAAGCATCCGGGCGCCGGCGCGCCGCAGGCCGGCATGGTCTCCTCGACCCGCATCGAGAAGGTGCGCTAAGCCGCCATTACAGGAGCCGCACATGGACAAGAATTCGATCGTCATCCTCGCCGCCTGCGCACTGGCCGTGATCGGCATCACCGTGGTCAAGCGCCTGATGCTCAAGTCGTCCCGGCCTGCCGGGCAGCGCTTCCTGCTGCTGGCGGCGCTGGCAGCCGGCATCATGGCCGTCATGTCGCTGCTGCTGTCGCAGCTCCAGTAAGGCAGCCGGCACCGAAACAAGAAGCAACAACCAAGGAACCATCATGAAAAAACTAGCTTGTGTACTCGCGCTGACGAGCGCCTTCGTTTCGGTCGACGCGGCCGCCTGGGGCGGCGACGGCCACCGCGCGGTGGGCGCCATCGCCGATCGCCTGCTGAAAGGCAGCAACGCCGAGAAGCAGATCGCCGCGCTGCTGCAACCGGGCGAATCGTTGCAGTCGATCGCCAGCTGGCCGGACTGCGTGAAGGGAACCTGGTGTGGCCCGCAGACGCCGGAAATGGTCGACTACACCACCGCCAACCCGAAGCACGACGAGTACCACTACACCAACGTGCCGTTCCAGCTCGAGCACTACCATGAGCACGGCGTCGGCACCAGCGAGCACGACATCGTGCAGACCCTGAAGCAGGCCATCGCCGTCCTGCAGGGCAACACCGACCCGGCCATGAACCCGCACAAGTTCACCAAGCGCCAGGCCCTGATCCTCCTGACCCACATGGTCGGCGACATCCACCAGCCGCTGCACGTCGGCGCGGCTTTCGTCAGCAAGGACGGCAAGTTCGTGGTGCCGAAGACCAAGGTCGAGGTCGACGAGACCGCGATCTTCGCTTCGCGCGGCGGCAACAACCTGCTGCTCGACGAGGAAAAGCTGGCCCAGCTGAGCGCCAACCTGATCCCGCCGGGCGATCCGAAGCCGATCAAGGAAGGCGTGCCGAAGGCGTTGACGAAACCCTTCCACTCCTACTGGGACAGCACCACGGTCGACTACGCCTTCCGCCGCATCCGCACCAAGACCCCGGACCAGTTCGCCGAGACCGTGATCGCCTCGAACCCGAACATCAAGCCGAACACCGGCGAACCGGTAACCTGGCCCTACCAGTGGGCCGACGACAGCCTGGTCGGCGCCAAGGTCGCGCACGAGGGCGTCACGCCGGGCAAGCTGGTGCCGCAGGTGAGCAAGAAGGGCGAGACCTACTACACCTTCACGCTGGAAGTGCCGCAGAACTACCCGGTGCCGAGCTCGCAGCTGGCCAAGGAACAGCTGATCAAGGGCGGCTACAAGCTGGCCGAGGTGCTGAAAGCGATCTACGGCTAAGCGCAGGCCGATGAACGGGAAGAGGCCGCAGCCGTGCTGCGGCCTTTTTTTATGAAGCGTAGGGTGGACGGCTACACCCGGCAGGCGGCAGCCACGCGGCCGATGCGCCCCGCACGCGTTCAACGCACGGATGCGCCACCGCGGCATTGCACGGCGCCGGTTGAACGCGTGGGCGGCGCCTTTTCCTCGGCCTTCCACACGCTTGGGTGCAGCCGCCCACCCTACGGGTGCCGCTGCTAAAATTGCAAGATCGCGCGCCGCGCTTTCTCCCACTTTTCCAATGAAAAAAATCTTGCCCGTCATTGCCGGCCTCGCCTGCCTGCTGAGCGCTCCGGCGCGCGCCGAGTCGCCGGTCGAGCCGGTCGAACCGCGCGGCCGTCCCTTGTGGGAACTGGGCATCGGC
>DOUW01000036.1 GCA_003520365.1 Massilia sp. | reverse complement strand
GCCACGTCGATCACGGTCGGGCAGGCGCGCGTGCAGGGTGCGTTGTAGCGGTCCAGGCAGGGGGCCGCCTCGATGGCGGCCTGGCGCGCGGTGAGCGCGGGCGCCAGGTCGGTGAACTGGGCCGCGAGCGCGCCGTGGGAATCGGCTGCCGGCGGCAGGTGCTGGAGAGTCTCGATCATGTGCCTCCCNNGTAGGGTGGACACCTGTGTCCACGCGGTCGTGCTCATGCATACCGCAACGCGGTTTCCCCCGAGGATCAGGGCGTAGGGTGGGTTCTCGAACCCACGCGGTCGTGCTCACGAATACCGCATCGTGATTTCCGGCCCGATAACCAGCACATCGAGCACAGGCAAGACCACATTGATCGACCGATCACGCGCCGTACCGCGTGGGTACAAGTACCCACCCTACGAAACCTGGCTTACTTCATCTGCGGGAACGCGAACTCCACCCCGGCGCTCGCCGTATTCGGCCAGCGCTGCATCACCGCCTTGTGCCGCGTGTAGAAACGCACGCCCTCCGGCCCGTAGGCATGGTGGTCGCCGAACATGCTGCGCTTCCAGCCGCCGAAACTGTTGAAGGCCATCGGCACCGGCAGCGGCACGTTCACGCCGACCATGCCGACCTGGATCTGGCGCACGAATTCGCGCGCCACGCCGCCGTCGCGCGTGAACACGGCCACGCCGTTGCCGTACTCGTTGGCGTTGATCAGCTCGACCGCGCTGCCCACATCCGGCAGGCGCACCACGCACAGCACCGGGCCGAAGATCTCTTCCTGGTAGATGCTCATCTCGGGCTTGACGTGGTCGAACAGGGTGCCGCCGACAAAGAAGCCGTTCTCGCGCCCGTCGACCTGGTAACCGCGGCCGTCGACCACCAGCGTCGCGCCCTGCTCCACGCCTTCGCCGATCAGGCGCTCGATGCGCTGGCGCGCCGCCTGGGTGACCACCGGGCCCATCTCCATGCCCGCGCTCATGCCGTCGCCGATCTTCAGTTTCGCGGTACGCTCGGCCAGCGCGGCCACCAGCCTGTCGCCGGCGTCGCCGATGGCCACCGCCACCGAGATCGCCATGCAGCGCTCGCCCGCCGAACCGTAGGCGGCGCCGATCAGGGCGTCGACCGCCATGTCCATGTCGGCGTCGGGCATGACGACCATGTGGTTCTTGGCGCCGCCCAGCGCCTGCACGCGCTTTCCGGCAGCGCTGCCGCGGGCGTAGATGTACTCGGCGATCGGGGTCGAGCCAACGAAAGAAATCGCCTGCACGTCGCGATGGTCGAGCAGCGCGTCGACCGCGACTTTGTCGCCTTGTACCACGTTGAACACGCCGTCCGGCAGCCCGGCTTCCTTCAGCAGGCGTGCGTGCAGCAGCGAAGGCGACGGATCGCGCTCGGACGGTTTCAGCACGAAGGTGTTGCCGCAGGCGAGCGCCACCGGGAACATCCACATCGGCACCATCACCGGGAAGTTGAACGGCGTGATGCCGGCCACCACGCCCAGCGGCTGGCGCATCGACCAGGCGTCGATGCCGCGTGCGATCTGGTCGGTGAATTCGCCCTTGAGCATTTGCGGGATGCCGCACGCGAACTCGACCACCTCGATGCCGCGCGCCACTTCCCCTTGCGCGTCGCTGAAGGTCTTGCCGTGCTCGCGCGTGATCATGGCCGCGAATTCGTCGGTGTGCTGCTGGCACAGCTGCAGGTACTTGAACAGGATGCGCGCCCGGGCCAACGGCGGCGTGGCCGCCCAGGCCGGAAACGCCGCCGACGCCGCGAACACGGCGGCGTTGACTTCGTCGACGCTGGCCAGCGTGACGCGCGCGCAGGGCTCGCCCAGGGCCGGGTTGAAGACGTCGGCGTAGCGCTCGCCCGCCGTGTCGACCACGTGGCCGCCGATGAAATGGCCGATGATCTCGTTCTGATTCATGTCTCTTCTCTTCTTTTCTAGTCCAGGTTCTTCAATACGTTGGCCAGCTTGCCGAACAATTCGTCGATATGCTGCTTTTCGAGGATCAGGGGCGGCGACAGCGCGATGATGTCGCCGGTGGTGCGGATCAGGATGCCGTCGGCAAAGGCGCGCTTCAGGGCCTGGTAGGCGCGCGCGCCGGGTTTGCCCGGAATCGGTTCGAGCTCGATGCCGGCGACCAAGCCGATGGTGCGCAGGTCGATCACGTGCGGCAGGCCCTTCAGCGCGTGCACCGCGTCTTCCCAGTAGGGCTGGATCTCCTTCGCGCGATCGAGGATGCGCTGCTCGCGGAACACTTCGAGCGTCGCCAGCGCGGCGGCGCAGGCCACCGGGTGGCCCGAGTAGGTATAGCCGTGGAACAGCTCGATGCCGGCCGGCGCTTCCATGAAGGCGTCGTGGATGTGGCGCTTGGTGAAGACCGCGCCCATCGGGATCACGCCGTTGGTCAGGCCCTTGGCGGCCGTGATCATGTCCGGCTCGACGTCGAAGTAATTGGCCGCGAAGGGCGTGGTCAGGCGCCCGAAACCGGTGATGACTTCGTCGAAGATCAGCAGGATGCCGTGCTTGTCGCAGATCTGGCGCAGCTTCTTCAGGTAGCCCTTCGGCGGCACCAGCACGCCCGTGGAACCGGACACCGGCTCGACGATGACGGCGGCGATGGTCGATGCGTCGTGCAGCGTGACCAGGCGTTCGAGTTCGTCCGCCAGCTCGGCGCCGAAGTCCGGCTCGCCGCGCGAGAAGGCGTTCTTCAGGAGATTGTGCGTGTGCGGCAGGTGGTCCACGCCCGGCAGCAGCGGGCCGAAGCTCTTGCGGTTCGGTCCGATGCCGCCCACCGACAGGCCGCCGAAACCGACGCCGTGGTAGCCGCGCTCGCGCCCGATCAACCGGGTGCGCCCGCCCTCGCCGCGCGCCTTGTGATAGGCAAGCGCGATCTTCAGGGCGGTGTCGACCGCCTCGGAGCCCGAGTTGGTATAGAAGACGTGGCCGAACTTGTGGCCGGTGTAGTCCATCAGCTGCTCGGCCAGATCAAAAGCGGCCGGGTGCCCCATCTGGAAGGTGGGCGCAAAGTCGAGCTGGCCGATCATCTCGCGCACCGCGCCCACGATGCGCGGCTGGGCATGGCCGCAGGGGACGCACCACAGGCCGGCGGTGCCGTCGAGGATCTGGTTGCCGTCGACATCCTTGTAGTACATGCCTTCGGCCGAGACCAGCAGGCGCGGATCGACCTTGAAGTCGCGGTTGTTCGTGAAGGGCATCCAGAATGCGGACATCGACTTGGGTCTGGACTCGTTCATGCAGGCTCTCCCTTTGTTTGCAGCCCATAAAGGGCCGGATGGCAAAACGACGAGGCAATCATAGCAATGTGCGCGTCCGCGCTCCGAAAGTAAAGCCGCGTGGCGCCAGACCCGTCAGCTTGCACAGGATGGTGCGTTGCAAATTTGCAAAAACAAGCGGACGATCCATTAATATAGACGCACGCGGCAGCTTCGTCATATCGAATTGCATATAGCCGAAGTCAGCAGCAGAAACTGTACATGCTAAAGCACCTGACTGCTCGCTAGTGCCAAAATGCCAAGACGTTTGATCCAACGCAAACCCAACAAGAAGATGAGAACGTGATGAGTGACTCGTTGCCTCCTGACTTACTGCCCCCTATGCTGCGCACCGCCCGCCTGGCCCTGCGGCCCTTCTCCGACGCCGATGCCGCGGACCTGCTGGGCATCTTTGGCGACCCCGAGGTCGTGCGCTACTGGTCGACGGGCGTGTGGACCGACATCGCCCAGGCCGAGGCGATGATCGCGGAAGCCCGGCAGGCTTACCGGGACGGCGGCCTGTATCGCTACGCGATCGCCCTGCGCGATACGGACCGGCTGATCGGCGTCTGCAACCTGCGCGGCTTCTTCGAGCAGAACCGGCGCTGCGAGCTCGGTTACGCCCTGGCACGCGACCACTGGGGGCGCGGCTACGCGGCCGAGGCGCTCGAAGCGCTGCTCGGCCACGCTTTTCACGAGCTCGACATGAACCGGATCGAAGCCGACATCGACCCGCGCAACGAGGCTTCGGCGCGCCTGCTCGAAAAGCTCGGCTTTCGCCGCGAAGGCTACATGCCCGAGCGCTGGATCGTGCACGGCGAGAAGGCCGATACCGCCTTCTATGGTTTGCTCCGGCGCTACTGGGACGAGCGTGGGACGAGCGCGCGGCCATCCGTTCGTCCGCCCACGCTACCGCTTGAGCCATGAATTCCACGGTTCGTCGCGACGGGCTCGCGCGAGCGCGACCGTGGGCATACAGTGCGCCTATCCGAACTTCTTTTGACAGGAGCAGTCGCATGAAAACCACCACCTTCCGCAGCTTTGCCGCCGAACTCGAAGACGCCGCCGAGGCTTGCCTGCGCACCGTCCGCGGCGGCCTGCGCACCTTCTCGGCCCTGCCCTGGCCGGCCCTGCTGCTGGCCGCCGTGCTGGTGGCCTGCGCGATCACCGTCATTCCGCTGGCCTTGACCCTGTTCGCGATTTTCCTGGCCGTGAAATACGCGGTACTGGCCATCAACAGCGACAAGAAGACGCCGATCGAGGAGTAACAGTGCAGGCAAGCCAGATCAACCGGGTCGTCGACCTCATGCGCGAAGCTTTTGCCGAAGCGAGCAAGCTCTGGTGGGCGTTCTTCGACTGGCTTGCCGTCGTCGAGTGGCGCCAGCTGTATCTCACCTGGTTCCTGGCGATCGTGTTCTTCGTCATCGTGAACACGCCCGAGCCCGCGTTCTGGTACGTCTTCATCTCCTTCGGCGTCAAGGTCCTGGCCGGCGGCAAGCGCCGCGCCGAACTGGTGGCGCGCGACGCCACCCTGAAGGCCGACGTCGCCACCCTCGAGCGGCGCCTGACCGAAGCGCAGATGGCCGCGCTGCAGGCGCAGGTCGAGCCGCACTTCCTGTTCAATACCCTGGCCCTGATCGGCCGCCTGATCGAAACGGATCCGCCCGAGGCGGCCAAGGTGCACGCCCACCTGATCGCCTACCTGCGCTCGGCGCTGCCGCAGATGCGCTCCTCGGGCGGCGCCACCCTCGGCAAGCAGCTCGACCTGTCGAAAGCCTACCTCGCCATCATGCAGGCGCGCATGAAGGAACGCCTGGCCGTGCGCTTCGAGGTGCCCGACTTCCTCGGCAGCGCGCCCTTCCCGCCGATGATGCTGCAGACCCTGATCGAGAACGCCATCAAGCACGGCCTGGAACCGAAGATCGAAGGCGGCACCATCCTGGTCCGCGCCCGGGTCGACGGCGCGACGCTGATCGTCGACGTCTGCGACGACGGCGTCGGCATCGACCTGCACGCCGATGAAGGTGTGGGGCTCGCGAATATCCGCGAGCGCCTGCAACTGCTGTACGGCGCCCAGGCCGAGCTGGTGATCGAAGCACCGCCCGGCGGCGGCGCCTGCGCCTCGGTGCGCATACCGTACAAGATGATGGAGGATGCCTGATGGCCCCTGCACCTACCGCCCCGACAGCGCTCATCGCCGACGACGAAGCGCCGATGCGCGAACAGTTGCGCGCGCGGTTGCAGGAGGCCTGGCCGGGACTGCAGATCGTCGCCGAAGCCGCCAACGGCGTCGAAGCCGTGGAGCTGGCCACGTGCTTCAGGCCCCAGATCGCCTTCCTCGACATCCGCATGCCCGGCATGGGCGGCATCGAAGCGGCGCGCCAGCTCTACAACCGCTGCCACATCGTCTTCGTCACTGCCTACGACCAGTACGCGGTGGACGCCTTCGAACACGGCGCCATCGACTACCTGCTGAAACCCGTCACCGCCGAGCGCCTGGCGACCACCTGCGAACGCCTGCGTAAGCGCCTGCCGCAGGCGCCGCAAGACATCGGTTCGCACTTGGCGCAGCTAAGCAGCCTGCTCCAGCAGCAAGGCGCCGCGCCGAAGCGCAGCTACCTGCGCTGGATCCAGGCCCAGGTCGGCGGCAGCCTGCGCATGATCAGCACGCGCGAGATCCTGTTCTTCCAGTCCGACGAAAAATACACGCGGGTGCAGACCGCCACCGCCGAGCTGCTGATCCGCAAGACGCTCAAGGAGCTGGCCGACGAGCTGGATCCGGACGAGTTCTGGCGGATTCACCGCTCGACTCTGGTAAGGGTGGATGCGATTGCCGAGGTGTCGCGCGATATGCGCGGGCGGCAGATGCTCAGGGTGCGGAATTATCCGCATGAGCTGGAGGTGAGCAGGAATCACTCGCATTTGTTTCAGCAGATGTGATTCAACAGTGGGGCGTCTTATCAGACTGATTTCAAGCGCTGGTGTGTTTGGCAGCGTCTGGAAACAGATTTACTCGTTCGCCTGCTGAGTTACCTTCGAACGCGTAAGGATCGCCAATTTCGATCTGGCAGTCCATCTCAACATCATCGGGCCACTGCGGAATTTTGCTGGTACGCATTGCAATCAGCCTGAAAAAACTTATCGCTATGCAGAATGGGAAAAGCATCCAATAAAAAACCAATGGAGCTCCCGCAATGTTAGCAAAGACCCGCTCGATACTTACACAAATTTTTTCGTGTCGATCATTGACAGGCATACAGAATTTTACCTGCTCAGATACCACCTCCGGCCCCTCCTCCATATAGCGCCGAATGAATTCCCAATGCGCCCGGACGAAATCTCTGGAAGAAGACTCGGTAGCTCCAGGTATAGCATCTCTTGCATCAAGTGAATCAACGCAACTCAAGGCAAAAGTTTCTTTAACGGTAACACCGTCCGCCTCAAGGACATGCCCGCGCACCTCCCATTCGTCCCAAGGCGGCATTTTTACTAACGTAAAAAAACACCTTATCCCAAGAAGTAGAGAGTACCGTTCCATCGATGCGAAACACGTGAATAGTACGCGTTTTTCGGTTGAACCGGATCGGATAATGAGTATAAGCAAACGATTCTTTACGCAGGAGCCAGATAGCTCCCCAGCTCAGGCAACCGACAACCCCAGCCATACCAATCCCATTTGCGTAAAGGAACTCAGAACTAAATGGTGATGGCAGAACACCAGCGGCCTCGAGAATCCATTTAAAAGCCCCCCATCCCAACGTTGCATTAACCATGACTAAGACGACGAGGGCGAACATCGTGACCATTCCTTTCCAAGCGAACCACTTATCCACCGACTCCAAATACGTCGAATTCATCCTAATGACACTCAGTTGATAACGTGGTTCCAAAGACAATCTCTGCTTTTGTCGGAGCTGAAACCCGAAAGCGGTTTGCGGAAGCGCGTACCCGACCGAATAGCGCGTAATCAATCCAGAGAATTCCATCTTTTGCGCCTTATTTCAGAGCCAGCAACAATTGGGCCTGCTCAGTTGCCATATCTGGATAACGTTGAGCACTGAGCATCCCCCAAGGACAACGCTCCAACCAATCCTGTATTGGGTTATCTTTAAGATTTTCGATAAGAAGCCCAATACCGACACACAATAAGATCAAAAGACCTATTACTGGAATTGCCGCCGCGCCCAAAATGGCAGGATAAAACAATACAGATGCAAGGGCCAGTCCAGAAATCGCTGAGGCACCGTATAGCCACGCCAAGCCTGGCTGATTTTCATTTCGTGCCTCAGTATACTTTTCCGCATCAAGAAAGGCCATGTACAGACTCCCTCCCAGTCCCGTCACCCGTCCTATGATTGCCGTATATCTTCCCATGCTCGCGACTAATCCCTGCCCGAACCGCATTCCGAGCAGAGCTCTGTTCTTTAGAAAATTCCCAAGCACTTCAGATGTAGACCCAGCGATTGCACACATACCAGCCTCGACCCGACCGGATGCATCTCCTTTTTCGTTCGCAAGACTCTTTTCCTTATCCACTAACAGTTTCGTTAAAGTAATTGCTTGCAAGATGGCGGCAACAATACCCGAGCCCATCTCTTGATTTATAACGGATCGCCACCGATTAAGGTTTATGTTTTCAAGCGCCTCGACAGTTCTAAAAGAGGAAACTAAATGATTCGCAATTTGCTGCTGACTAAGCCCGCTCGGGATGCTCCGAAGTGTCAATTGATCCAAATTCAAAGCAAAACGCATGCGGGTATTTCCTCCAAGACGAACACCACGAATCTGCTGTCGTTTAAGCTCAGCTGCCACAGCTTTCCCTAATACTTTATTACTGACTGTTTGCCCACTGGCGCGCAGCAATTCTCGGATTGCAAGTTTGCGGAATTCCTTTCGGCTACCAGTCACCTCAATAAAGATCACGGGATGGCCCGACACTAATCCAGTAGCCATGATTGCAGCTCGAAAGCCCGCACTACCGTCCAGCACCTTGTTAAAAATCCTGGCTAATGGGCCGCCAATCTGAACAATAAGCCGTGCAGCAGCATCTTGGGCACCTGCCGCAAGCCTTGCACCGGCAGTGTTATATGCAGCGAAGATATTATCCCATGGTATCTGACGAAGATCGGCACTCACCGTTATTGCAGCCTTCACGGCCTCTTCAGTAATTTTTTGATTTCCAATCATCGCCCGCAATAAGATGTTTTCCTTATCCGCGACATCACCCCCTAGCCATTCTTCATATAACCTCGAGCAAGCTTGCTTATCTTGTGTGGCCGTGACACATTGAGTTACGACCATAGTATATACGGTACCAGAGTCCACACTATGGACGTCGTAATTGCACTCGAAATAGGCAGCAAGCGCTTGAGCTTTCATCCAGGTCGCATGACTCAATGCCAAAGGGGCAATGTAATCCTTGTTAAAAGTCTCAAACCTTTGACTAAATGGCTTTAGCCAAGCCTGACGGCTTTTGTTATCAAATTTGCTAGCATATTTCTTCCACCCGTCATTCGAAGCGCGATCCAATTGGTTAGATGTGACTTCTCGTAGGCGCTCCGTTTTTTCGCGAGTCGATGCCGAAAACGAGTGCCCGAACGGGTTTTCGGTTATTTGCTCGTCTGCCAACTGCTCCGTTGTAGCAATTTCAGTATCTTCAAAACTTTTTCGATACGCTTCTTCAATACGATCGATCGCCGCGCTGGCGGCCAGATTGCGTTGGTCTACAGGATTTTTGGATATGAATGACTTGATTTTGCATTCCATCAGTAGTGCAAGTTCCTGTGTAATACCTGCCGGATCTGGCAGCGTTACAATTAGCCCTTTTTCACGGGCAAGCGCATTACACTCTCGGACGAGACTCTCGGCTCGTCCCTAGCGTGTGTCAAAATTGAAAGGGCTTGCCGAAAACGCGAATTTTGCATCTTTTGGCGCCATTGCATACTCGGCAACTACGGCTGTCACTTGCGCCATCGGCCTGTGTGGCGCTTGCTTCCCTTTGATCGCGCTCTGTACGTCAATCTCTACCATGTGTCGCTTGCGATATGTCGGGTCATCATTCGCTTTGCGTACCGCATCAGTCCACAGCACATCGCTAAACCCTATCCATACTTTGGACGCGTTTTTTGGATCTGAAATGGTGATACAGCTTGCAACTGCCCGATGGCCTTCATCAGCACAATTGAAGGGTTTCGCGGGAACGACGGGGGCAACACCGGACGTCTGCAGCAGCTTGAAGAAGTAACCATCCGCCGTAACGAAATACGCTTCCCACCGCCGTCGAGCTTCGTCATAGACGTTGACATAGCCGCTGCGCAGCAGACGCTTGGTATAGTGCGCCGCCGTTGGCGCAAGTTCTATCGGCAAGCTTGGCGCCAGCGGCGCACCTGCTCCTGCGGGTGCGACCGCATCACGCACGAGTAACAGCGGCAAGCCACGCTTGTCGCAGAAATCGCATCTGGTCGACGTCGTCATCTCAGAGTTCTCCCTGCATCGGCTTGGTTGGGCGAAGTTCGGTCCATACGTGTTCCGGGATTAATGCGAAGCGGTCGGACAGACGGGAATCTCCATCTGACGACGGTATGGCACGGCTGACAACCGGGTGATCGTCAAACCCGAAATTGGTGAGCAGACCGCGCGTCGCAAACTCGACCAGATCTGCCTGGTCGATGAGCCCATGCTTGAGGGCGCGTTCCATGAGTTGCTCGGCTAACGCTCCCTGGCTCGTCAAGGCCGATGCCCCGACCACCCCGGCACCATGCAGCGCCCTATTGACCAGGCCGATACGCTCGATGCGCTTCCAATTCCACGCCATAGCCCACGCTGCAGTAGGCGGCGATGGATCGTTCCCTGCAATCTGAGTGGGCGAGTCATCCATCTCCCGCATGGCCGACACCCACGTCCCACCGACCCAATAGGTAAATGCCTGCGACGGCCCGAAAAGCCTCCTGCGCTGCGCTGGGCTGAGCACACGTAACATTTGGTGCAGGACCCGTGGATCATGCAGGCGCAGCCACAGCCTTGCTCCCGGTCGAGGCTCGACCAGTTGCATCGAATTCCAATGGCGTGCGATGGCCGCTGCGCTGGCGCTTGTTCTGAGCAGCAAGGCCACAGGCGGTAGTGGCCCTGCATCCGTTGGGAATTCAGACATGCACTTGAACAGCGCGTCTGAACGCGCGCGCGATGTACGCTGCAGGTCGATCAGCGTGGGCATCAGATGGGCACTCCCAGCCAGCCGTTGGGGTACGAGCGCCTCGGTCACCAACCCGGAAGGTAGCTGCTCGACCATTCTTGCATCGACAACGGCAAATGCATGCTCCTGAAACGTCTGGTAATCGAGAACTTCGGTCATGGCGATCCTTGATCAGGACAAAGGCACGGTGCTGTCTCCTGCCGCGGCAGCACCAGCCGCTCGTAGTTCGCACAATTTGAGCTCACCTGCCTTCGGCAGGCTCGCCTCACCGTTCGCGCTCTGCGGCCCGGCCAACTCCTTCCTGGTCGCCTTGAAATCCACCTTGCCCGGCGCATGAACCTCGATATTTCCCCCTTCGAGCTTGATATACGCCCCCTGCGCCGTCAGCAGCACGTGCTTCTTCGGCGCACTGATCGACACGGTCTTGGCGACGCTCGTCACCGTCACGGTCTTGTCGGCGACAAACGAGGTCAAGCCGGACTGGCTCTGGCTGCTCCACTTGCCGCTCGCCGCGTGCAACCTGAGCCCTACCTCCTGGTTCGGCTTGGCCTTGTTTCCGGCCTTCCCATAGCTGAACAGGCTGATACCGCGCGCAACCGTCGTGAGCGCATTCCCCTGTGCCACCACACCGATAGCCTGGCCGGCGCTCACGCTGCCGGTCGTCCCGGCCGCCAGCACTGCACTGCCCGGCGTCCCGGCAACGATCCCGGCCGGGCTCGACAACTGCAAATGCGGCTCGAGGGAGGCGTCCACCTTCCCTTGCCCGTCCGCGCCGGCGGCCATTGAGGAAACGACTTCCAGGCTGTGCCCCATCTCCTTTAGGGCCGCGAGCTCGGCCGGCTCCGGCTCGTCCTTAAGCTTCGCGTTGTGCTTCTGCGCCTGCGCCGCCAGCCCGACCTGCAGCTGATTGCTCTCCTCGATCCGCCCCTGCGCCTCGCGCGAGTCGAGCTGGCTGCCGCTGGCGCCGCGGCGGGCGTCGGACGACAGCAGCATGCCCCGCCCCGCCCGCACGGCC
>DOUW01000280.1 GCA_003520365.1 Massilia sp. | reverse complement strand
TTCCGCGCATTATCAATGCGTACAGACACATGCTTTGTCTGGAAAATCAAAGTGTTAAGTGCCCGGCGCGGCGCTTTCGCCTGGCGGCAGGGTAAGGCAGGGCGAGTACCCGACCGCTGGCGTCGCGCAAGCCGGCGACGTGGCCGTGCGTCAGAGGCAGGCGGAAGCCATCTGACTGTTCAGGAATTCTCGGTCCTGATCAATTCGATCCCCCGCGATGCATGTCTCTTTTCGTCGCGCTCAGGAATGCAGGAGGCGTCTGGTGTATAGAAGCTCGAGCAGCCGGCTCAAGCCGATGCCTTGCTGCGAACAACATCTGCGCCGGGAAGGTCCTTATGCAAGAGTGGGCTGACGACCATTCAATGCCGGCTCTTCTTCAACCTAGCCGCCCGTGCTCTTTCATGTCGCGGATCAATAACTGTATTCCTTGCTCGAAATCGCGAGGAACGTAGTTGAAGTCCGCGATGAAGCGGCTGAGGTCGATATTCTTGTCCTCCTGGAAGCGCTCTACCTGCTCCGTGGAGATCGGGCTGACTCCCATCATCGACAACAAGGCAACGCCATTGCGAACGAGCGCGACGGGTAGCGGTATCAATCTGGCGTGGCGTCCCAGGCTGGAGGCGGTACAAGCGATCAGCTCCCGATTCGAATATGCCTTGCTGCCACCGATGTTGTAAGACTTGTTGTAGTACTTCGAATTGAACAGGACCATTCCATAGGCCTTGACGAGGTCATGAATCAGTACAGGTTGGATCAGGCTGCTTCCCTTGCCGATCAGGGGCATGACGGGATAGCGGGCAACTGCGCTGACGAGCCTGGAGATGTTCCGATCGTCTTTATGACCGTAGATCATCGTCGGTCGAATAATCGTCCAGGGACAGCGAAACTGCTCTTGAACGAACTTCTCGGCCAGGCGCTTGCGCTCTGCGCTCTGCGAAGGCAGGCGCGTAAAAATCCCCGTCGACCCGGTCAAGACGATATGGCGGATCGGCGCCTGGCTTTGCATGACAGCCTGATGAATGTGTTCGGCGAACCAGATATAGCCTGTATTGATGATTGCTTCGCAGCCGTCGAGCGCTCGCGCAAGACTGTCGACATTCGCCACATCATCGATCTGGCGCACTTCCACGCCCGGGTAGCGGCTGAAATTCCGCTTCTCCCGATTGCGAACAACGGCAACGATCCGGTATGAAGAATGCAGGGCCGGGATGAGCCTGAATCCGACCTCGCCTGTCGCGCCGATGACTGCGATTGTTCTCATAACGTTCCTATCAGGATGAATAACGGGCCTCGCCTCTTGTCCCGCGCCGACTAGCGTTTGGCGGGGGCGGGGGCGGGGGCGGTTGGCGTCATCACGCGCCGTGCAAGCAGGTCTTTCAGCATGCGGCGGATGCGATAGGTGTGCTTCTCAAACAGGAGATAGGACAGATAGGAGCCGAGCAGCAAGGTGCCCAGCATTCCCAGGTACACCGCAAAGTGCAGCGGCTCGCTCGGGGATAACTGGTGCAGGTCAAACTGGGTGTAGACCACGTGTTTCAGCAGGAAGATCAAGGGTAGGTGCAACACATACAGGCTGAAAGAAAAGTCGGCGAAGAAACCGCCGACCCGCGCCAGCGGCCGTGCCAGCTGCGATGTCGGTGCCGCTCTGAACTGCAGGCTGGACAAGAGCACCAGGAACATCACGCTGAGAAACAGGTCCATTCCGAGCGTGGTCTGGTCGAACTTGTCATTGTCCGCGGTAAGCCGGAAGTACGCGGCGGCGGCCAGCAAGGGCACTAGCCAGGCGCAACGGGCCCCGATACCGCATTCGATCCGCAGGCGCGAGAACCCGACGCCGAGCAGCCAGATCGCGAAATACAGGACGATCTCGACGGGCAGCAGGACCGCCGCCAGCGCCAGGCCGGCACCGCTGGCAATGCGCGAACCTGGGCGGCGCGCTGTAAACAGCAGCACCAGTAATGGAAACAGGACGTAATACCAGGTCTCGTTAGCCAGGCTCCAGAGGGCGTAGTTGCCGCCGAACTCGGAGAGAATCACGTCCTGCAGGCCGACCAGGTTACCGGCGAACGACAACACGGAGAACTCGTTGGCGCGTGAGAAATCGAGCGCGCCCGGCAGTAGCACGCCGGTGCCCAGGCCGAACAGCAAGGTCAGTCCGAAGGTGGGGATCAACACCGTCCACAGCCGCGTTGCGCGGTCGACCGCATAGTTGCTCATGGCGCCCGGCTGGTCCATCTTGTTCAGCAGGCTGCCGCCCACCAGCCAGCCGCTGATGATGAAAAATACCAGCACCGCCTGATGCGCGAACCCGGTCAGGAATGCAAAGCCCTGGAACCACAGCGATGGGTCGGCCACCGTGCGCAAGCCGGGATACATCTCGGCGCGCAAGTGAGCGGCGGCGACGACGAAAGCAGCAAGGCCGCGCAGCAGCGAAATCCAAATCGAATGCCAGTAATCGTCGCCGAGCGGGCTCTGTGCCTGGAAGTACAGTCTCGGCATTTTCTTGCTGCGCATGTTGATCCTCATTTGATTAATCGTATTCCATCACCGGTGTGCCAAGGCCGGCGGCGAAAGTCGAATTGCAGATAGCAGGGTGCACATCGCCAGGAAAACGTCAGCTATTGCAACTGGAAACGATGTACGGCCAATCAGGCGCCACATCGTGCGTTGTGGAATAAGGACGCCTTGGATAGCTCATCGCCGCCGTGCCGATCACAATGGCTGTGTTAGTGCAGCGGCGGTGCAGGGTGAAATCCGCTATGGGTCAGAAAATGCGTGCGGTGATTGATCAAAATAATTTCCACGAGTGCGCGTCGACTCATGTCGAGCGATGCCGTTGTGATAGTTCGACAATAACAATTCGGCGCGCTAGCGCCTTGAATTTACTCAAACGGTTTTTTTCGACGGGGCGAAATAACAGGCCGGTTCGCCATCGGATATCGGCTTGTGGCGCCAAACACAATATTTTCTTCCAGCATTTCGTCACTTATGCTGGCGAGAAAGATGTTCATCGGCGTGCCGGGCCTTGCGGAATCCTTAAGGGCGTCGATGTATTTTTCGGTCGAATGACATGCAGGTGGAACAAGCTTTCACGCCCGATAAGGAATCGCGTTTACAGGCTGCGTAAAATGAAACAAGGAAACTCAGTCCGAGCATCAGCGCAGGTCAGAATTGATGCTCATCAATCCAATAATCCTTAAAAACAAGACAATCGTATTGGATTGTTGGGCACTAATCTTTCTTGTAAAAAATTACCAAGGTTTTGTTTGAAAATGCCGAAGGAACTCTCGGTCCACATTCTGTGAAGAGCGTATATGCTTGCAACCTTGCCTGTCTTTTGGAAACATGCCGCCACGGTTCTCACGGGCACCGTCGTGGCGCAAGCATTACCCTTGTTGATTGCTCCGCTCATCACGCGCCTGGCGACGCCGGCGGATATGGGAGCGTTCAGTATCTGGCTGGGTGTCATCGCTATTGCTTCCACGGTTGCAACCCTCCGGCTCGAGGCCGCAATGATCCTCGATCATGAAGCCAGCGCCCAGCAGACCTGCTTTAGCGTGGTCGCCTACTTCTCGACTTTGCTCGCGATCGTCATGACGCTCTGCGCGGTTATCGCACGGCTAGGCGGCCTTCCACAAGCGCAGAATATGTCCTGGTTTGGCTTGCTGACGATTGGCATTGGCACCTGGCTGACCGCGTACAGCCACACAGCCAGCGCATATGCGACTTCCTATCGTGCATTTGGCAAGGCAGCGTTGGTAAAAGTCTTCGGCGCGGGCGCCATAGCGCTAGGCCAGCTTGTCCTGCTGTTCGTCGGCGTCGGCGGGACAGCCTTGTTGGCCGGTCAGATTATCGGACTGGCCGTTGGCGTGACGGCAGCCATCATTCTTTTGTCGCCGCCGCGTCCCAGCATTGCCCTGAAACCCAGTATCGCTCAGCGCAACTATCTCGAAAAGCATCGATCGTTCTGGCGTTTTTCCTTGCCGGCAGGCCTGCTCAATATGGCGGCGGGGAAATTTCCGTTGTTTGTGATCGGTGCAAAGTATGGCTTCGTCGCCGCCGGCCTGTTTGCTTTGACCGAGCGAATTTTGACAGCACCGATTTCCCTGCTGGCGGCCTCCGTGCTGGAGGTTTTCAAGCGTCAGGCGGTGCACGAATTCCAGACGCTGGGAAACTGCAAGAAAGCCTACCGCAGCACGTTCAAAGCGCTTGTCCTGCTGGGCTGCGGTCCGGCAGTGTTCATCTTTGCTTTTGCTCCAGATCTTTGCGCCTGGGTATTCGGTGAGCCGTGGCGCGGGGCAGGGGAATTTGCACGCATCCTGGCGCCACTGTACTTCCTGAACTTCGTGGCAAGCCCACTGAGCTACGTGTTTTTTGTCGCGGGTAAGCAAAAGATAGAGTTCGTGTGGCAGATTGCCCTGTTCATTACCACGATCACAGTATTCCTTGCCCCGTACTCGCTGACGCAAGTACTCTGGAATTACACGATCAGTTATTCGCTTCTGTACTTCGTCTACCTGTACATGTCGCACCGGTTCGCTCAGAACGCCGAGTCGCCGCGTGAACGGGTGCGAGATACGGCCACCGATTGACAATCGTTCATTACGGAACACGCGTTCACGCGGCGGCACATCATGCATGCACTAGATATTCGTCCAAGCCGGTCATGGGTTGCCATAGACGGGAGAATCACCGTCCATCTGGCGTTTCTTCTGCTGTTTCCTGGATTTTTTTTCTACCATACCTTACTAGGGCTCGGCTTCATTCCCGCCGTGTTAGGAGGCTATTTCTCTCCCGTCGCGCTCATGCTGACGCCGCCCTTGATGTGTTTCTACTTACTGGCCGTAAAAAAAGACAAGAAATATTTTGCCAGCACGGATTTTTATTTTGCTCTGTTTGTCGCCTACTACAGCCTGGTGTTCGCCGCAAACTTTGCTGCCGGCGCGAATAGAATGATTTTGCAACGGTATATATTCAGTCTTATTTTTTGTATCGATACCTTCATTATTTTCAGGATGATGGATTTGAATGACAGGCTGTTCGGGCTTCTGGCTGGGGCAGCGCTTTTCCTGATGTCGGCAATCACCTTCTATTTTTCCATAGACGGATTCTTCTATTTGCGCTCCCTGGATGAAGCCACAAACCCCGACAGCCTTGCGACCTATCAAGGTTTTGCTCGTTCTTACATCTACGGATTCCTGATCGTGGTTTGCGTCGTTAAATCCATCGGGGTGCGCGTCCTGCTCTATGGCCTGGCGATCTCCAGCCTGTTTTTGAATGGCGCCCGTAGTGAATTTTCGGCGGTGCTGTTTTTAATTCCAGTTATCGAGCTTTACTATGCAAAGAACAAGTTTTATTCGATAATGCTTGTCTTTTTTCTTTTGGCTTGGTTGGGCCTGAATGCGGAGTCTATCATCGGCATGTTGCCGGATAACCGGATCTTGCAGCTGTTCGATTTATCCCATTCCAGTTCGGGTGTGGCCCGAGAGCAGCTCTCACGGGAAGCCTGGCGCACGATTACCGAAAATCCCGCCTTTGGTGATTTCGGCAGTTATGCGGATGGCCATTATGCACACAATATATTGTGTGCCTGGGTGGATTTCGGATTGGTCGGTTTCGTCTTTTTCGCTGCGTTATTGGTCTGGCCGGCATTGTATCTACTTGCAGACGGATACTTCTCACGAAAAAAGTCTGGTGAATTCCTTATCGCCTGTTCTTTCGTGTGCATCTCGATCCTCTGGGCACTGACGGCGAAAGCCGTCCCGGACATGGGTTTCGGCGCCGCACTCGGCGCCTTCGCAAGGTATCGATATGGGCGAGACAATATGAGACGCCAGGCCGCCGTCGGCCAGCAATTGAGCTGATCAAGGCTTGCGCTTGTCTGCGATTTGTTGACCAGCAAACTTGATGGTTTTGTTGTCGATTGCGTCGGACGCGATCATGCACGGTGTAAAGCAATAGTGATCGGGATCCTGTTGGTGTGGCGTCACGACACGAGGGCCAGGATGGTTTCCATGTCGGCCCTCCCGGCAGACGATCGCATCGTGCTGGTCTTTTGAAAGGTTGATACCTTTATCATGTATTGGAAGCTAATAATCGATATTGGCCATACGGCAATCGCGCTTCCTCTGGCCGCGGCGATCGCAGCATGGTTGCTCACGGCGCGGGCCTGGAAGATGGCGCTGTATTGGTGCCTCATGTTCCTCGCCGGCTTAAGCCTGGTGGCCCTGTCAAAAATAGCGTTTCTTGGTTGGGACGCAGGGATTCCGTCGATCGATTTCAAGGCGCTGAGTGGGCATGCCCTGTGCGCCACGGCCGTCATTCCCGTCCTGTTTTTTGTGGTGCTTCAGAGCGCTCCGGCGGGCTGGCGCAGAGCAGGTGTGCTTTTCGGAATCTGGAGCAGCGCCGCTCTTGGCGTGTTGCTGGTTCATTTTGAATATCACACGGCATCGGAAGTAATTGCCAGCTTTATGTTGGGCAGCTTGATTAGCCTTGGCTATATACGCATCGCCATGATGTCTCCGACACCTCGGGTGACTTGGTGGGCCGTTCCGCTTTGCATTGGCGCCTTTGTCCTGATCTTCATTCTTAAGCCATCATCCATTAACCACCGTCTTGTGGACGTTGCGCTTTACTTGTCCGGGCGAGACCGGCCTTATCAATGGACGGGGAAACTGATATGCGAGGCTCACCCCCCATTGAAAAGGTAGGGCGGGCTGTCTGGCAGTGTCATGCCGGGCGTCTTCGACTGTTTCCGCCATCCTCGATGCAATCGAGCTCGCCTTGCAGCCTGTGCTATCGGTGCCCTCTACGACGAGCGACCAGGTGGCGCGACCTTGTCTCCAAGCGCGGGCGTCGATACCTTCTTCCTGATCGCCGCTGAAAGGCGAGGCGTGTGCCGATCGTCGGTGCAGCAAGCTTACTGGCTGAGAACGTCCCACGCTCTCTTGACGCCACCAATGTGCGGTCTTGTGCGCGCTGGCGACATACGTTCGGCATTTCGCGGCTGTGTGGCCGATGCATCCGACTGTCCTGCCGTGAGGCAAGACTCGGCGCCGCTGCCTGATGCTCGGCAGCAGTTTGTCCGCACTTGGCAGACCGGGATTGCTGCTCGCCGTTCATCCTTCGGCAAGGTATTTGTCGAGCGCTAAGCCCCATTTGATCAAGAGCCTTGCTGGTCGCGCCTGTGAGCGACTTCAGCTGCGTGCATGGCTGTCGTATCCGATGCGTCGCAGAAAAACAGCCGAGCCGAAGCCGCGCCGAGCGCCGTGGCGGCGCAGGGATGAGCGCTTGCTGGCTCTATCGCGAAGGCGAATGTGTCAGGTTTGAAGCGCCTGACCAACTGCCATCGTTACATTGTATTTCCGTGGCTGCGTTATACCGCGCCCGCGCCACAGGCTTTCCGGTCCGGTGGCGTGTCGGGCGGCGGTATTGCTCTACCCGTAGGCCTTATCGGCCGCTCCTAGTGGGTGATGCCGTCGCGGCGCAGAACCTTGATGAAGGTGAGGAGAATGATCTTGATGTCGAAGGCCAGTGACTGGCGCCGCAGATAGTAGACATCCAGCGCCACTTTCTCGGGGATCGGCAACTCGTCGCGGCCGTTGATCTGTGCCCAGCCGGTCAGGCCCGGACGAATCGCATGGACTCCCTTCTTGGTGCGCATCTCGATCAGATTCTCCTGGTTGAACAGTGCTGGCCTTGGCCCGACAACGCTCATGTCGCCGCGCAAGATGCACCACAACTGCGGCAATTCGTCCAGGCTCGACTTGCGCAGGAAGCCGCCAATCGGCGTCAGGTATTGATCGGGATTTTGCAGGAGGTGGGTCGCCACGACTTGCGTTCCTACGCGCATGGTGCGCAGCTTCGGCATCGAGAAAAGCACATTGTTTCGGCCCACCCGGTGCGACCAGTACAGTGCCGGTCCCTGGGAGGTCAGCTTGACCAGTAATGCGAAGATCAGCAAGGGAAGAACGAAAATGACCGAAGCTGCCAGTCCCAACAGTAAGTCGAAAGCGCGTTTCATCATTCTTCAGCCTTTTGATGCATGGTCTTTCGAAGAAGTGCTGTTCCGATGAGCACAACAAGCCTGTAGCCAGTTTCTGGCGACGTGCCGCGAGACTGGGCCGCGACCCTGTGGCGCGAGCCGTGCCGGCTGCGTGCCGCCGCCGGCGTGATCGTCAGGTACACGCAGCAAGAAACCGTTGACCCAGCACCGGGTAGGTGAGGTTCTCGAGTACGAAAGCCCTGCCTCTTTCTCCCATCGCACGACGCTCGTCGGCAGACAGGGCCAGCAGAGCCCGAATGCCTCGAACTGCCGCCTGCGGATCGTCAGGCTCGACGGTCATGCCGCAGCCGGCCTCCCGGACTGGGTCGTTTCCTGCCGCGACCGCGTGCAACACCGGACGGGCTGCCATCATGTAATCCATCAGCTTGTTCGGGGCGATGCCGAAACGGTATAGCGGATGCCGATGCCAACCGATGTAGGCGATGTCGAAGCACTTCAACAGGGCCGGAATCTGGCTCTTCTTGACCGGATCCAGGAAGTGGATATTGCCCAGTTTTTCGCGCGATGCGCGTTGCTGCAGACTATCCTTGCTTGGTCCGCCGCCGACCAGCACGAACGCGACCTTTTCGCCTTGCATCAGTTTGGCTGCGTCCAGCACATTGTCGAGCGCGTTCGACACGCCGTGGGTACCGGCATAGCCGAGGATGGCATTGCCTTGTGCGCGAAGCCTGCCGAGAAGTTGGTCGACCTGGTCCGGCAGCTCCGGACTGCCTGCCAGCCACTCGGCCGGGTCGATCCCATTTGGCACGAAGTGCAACTTCTCCGGCGCCAGTCCGCGCGACATCATGTATTCGCGTACCTTCGGAAGCATCGAGACCACCCGGTCGGCATGGCGGTAAGCGTAATCCTCGGCCTGCTGCACCAGCATGATGAAAGGATGCCACTTCGACATGCCACCAAGCTCCATGGGCGACAGCGGCCACAGGTCGTGTACCTCGAACAGCAACCTGGCCTTGGCCAGCCTGGCAATGCGGTGTGCCGGCCAGATGTCCATTGGATAAGTGCTCGAGGCGATAACAACGTCCGGTTTGTATGTTTGCGCTATCTGCCTGCTGTCTCGATACAAGGCGGTGACGAAGGCGGCCATGTTCCTGACGCGTCCGATGCCATTGCCGCGATAGGCCGGCGTGCGATACCAGCTGTACCCGATGCCGTCGATGTCTTCGTCAAGGCGCGCCGCGCCGGCCAGCTCAGGTTGGCGGGCACGGATATGCGAGTGGTCCGCGGCAAGGATGTGTACGCGATGTCCTGCACGTACCCATTCGCGCGCCAGGTAATAGGGGCGGTAGGCCATGCCATGCCGTGGCGAGCCGGCATAGTGATTGATCAGCACGATATTCATTTGATTGGCTCCAGGCGTTCGGGGCAAGGCTCTTCGACTGGCATGAGGCTCATTTGAATTACCTAAGTACGGAATTAATTCTTGTCAGGGGCAAGGCCCGGACTTTCTTCGCGTTCGGACATGCCTCGATCTGTGGGACTGCCATCGACCGATCTCGAGGGGGCCGCCAGGAATAGATGCGCACTGGCGCCTTTGCCGCTGGCCGGCGACGTGCGTTGGAGGCGATAATCGCCGGCGCCGTTGGCCTGGTAGTCGACAAAGAGCGGATCGGCAGAGATCGTGCCGCTGACGGCGCCTTTTACGCGCCAATCGATGTCGTTGGAATGAACCAGGTTATCGGCATAACGGTTGTTGCGGCCCACTTTGCCCATTTCGGTGATGCCGTGGCCATTCCGGTACACGATATTGTTGGCAACGTAGTTGTTGCTGGTGCCGGCGGCTGTCGCGCCGCTGTCGCCGTGTCCGATCACGATGCCCATCTTCGAATTAAAAATGGTGTTGTTGACGATCGTGGAATCGGTCGCGCCGTGCCAACTGTTGATGCCCACCGAAGCCACGCCCGAAATGACGTTATTCGACACCCGGTTGTTCCGGTTAGCGACGTAAATCCCCTGCACGGTGTTGCAGCTGCGGGCAGCAAGCCATTGGACACCGATGTTTCTGACGACATTGGCGTCGATGACAGCGCCCCCCACCGGGCCCCAGACATCGATGCCAGCGCCGCCACCGCCATTGCAGCCGCCGCTGACCTGCAGGTCGTGAACAAAATTGTTGGTGATCTTCTCGTTGCCGCCCTCGGCGAGAATGCCGATGCGACCTGTACCGGTGATGTCGAAACCTTCGATGTCGACGTATGCGCCCTTCGAGTGCCAAGCGATGCCGGTGCCCGAGAACACGATCTTGGCGCCCCATTTAACATCCGAAACGAATTTGATGCGCTCGGTCGGCGTGCCATTCATGCTGGTGAGGATGCCGGCGCTGAGCTTCGACGGCGCAGCGACCTTGTAGGTACCCGGCGCGACGTGAATCGTGTAGCCAGGACGCGCGCGCGAATCGGCGTGCGCGATCGTCAGGAACGGCTCTCCTTGCGTTCCCGCGTTCGCGTCCGAGCCCGTTGTGGCCACATACAGATGCTTCGTGTCGGTGCAGGACGCAAGCAGGATGCAGAGACCGGCGCACACGCTTCTAAGGGCGAGCCGGGGTTTTCGTTTCGCGTGCGCGAAAAAGAACACAGCGGGCGCCTGCAAGTCGGGATGCCGAGATGTGGCGACGGCGTTGCCCCCGGGCGCCAGCGAAAAAGCGTAGCCGCCATGACACTCGATGAACCGGGAAAAGTTGCCCCGCAAGGTAGAGATTTTATTCGGATTCATGGATTTTTCAGTTGCTTCGAGCTCGGAGCCGGCAAGCGCAGGCATTACCAGACCAAACCTTCATAAAAACGGAATAGATTGTCTTTCGTGTTTTCTTTCCAGTTTGTTTCGACTTGCCGCGGATGGGTGACCAGGCAAATCCTGTGATGTCCGCGGATGGCCTCGAACGGTGAGGTCGGGTAGTAATACTGCGGTGCCGGGCGATCGGCGATGTAGATGTCGATGTGGTCGAGCAGGGCGCGATCGTAAGCTTCGCAGGCTATTCCGCAATCCATGCGCAATTGCGGATCCTCGAGAATCTCGGTGTTATTCACCTTCAGGCGCCGGTTGACAAAATCGCCGTGACTTGCCACTGTGCGCATTTTCCTGCCGAGTGCCTGCTCGATGCGCAAGAAATTGGCGATGAAATGCGAGCGGATTTCCGGCATGCGATTGCGCAGCGCCGTCGGGCATTTGATCCGGTGCTTCTTGGCGTAGGTCGCCAGCTCTTCATAATGGTAGCTGGCTTCGCTCCCATACTCTTCTATTTCGCGCATCAGCTTGAGGTCGAGGGTCGATAGCCTGAAATAAAAGCTGGACCTGATCCCGTGCTTTTTCTCGATCTCGAACATCTTGCGGGTGGTGCGCAGGTCGGTATCGATGTCATGCCGATGCACCAAAACCTTGTCGGGCGTCGGCCGCCCCTCGCGCACGAGGTCGAAGTACCCGCGTACGGAAGTCTGTACGTACCCAGCCTCGTGCGCCCTGCGCACCACTTCCTCGTACGAGGCCAATTGGGAGGGCATCAGGTAATCGCAGTACAGGCGGCCAAGTACGGTAGTCATTGTAGGGAATACTTCGCACGATAAGGTTGAAAACCGAGCATTTTCTTGAACGTCTTCAGACCGGGGCTGGCGCCGAAATAGGTGTCGTACATCAGGTATTGATAAGTACGACTTTCGATCAGCTGGCAGATTATTTCCGTCACCATCAGATGCATCACGCCATCGTTGTTGCGGACGCCGATTACCCGGGTGAAGGAAGCGAAGTTGCCATAGAATCCCAGCTCACCGTAGGCCATCAGTTTGCCTGCGGAATTGAGTACGCCGTAGTACTTGAAATTGACCTCGGATTGGTAGCTCGTCTTTTTTTCGCGATAAGCTTGATCCATCGGCCGTCCCTGGCGGATGTCGAGCGAATTGTTGATTTCGTAGATGTCGTCGACAAAATCATTCCTGTCGATTTCCACGACTGTGTAGCCCTTGCCTTTGGCTTTACGGGCGTGGCGGTCCGCGGAATTACGTCCTTTAATGTGCTGCAGGTATTCCTCGCGATCGCGGAATTTGCTCAAGTCGACCAGCGCCGCGCCCACTGACTTGTGCGGGAAGATCTTGTATTTGGGATGTGGTTTCGTGTAGTACTTATAGCTCTTCTCGACGTTTTCCGGATTCAGGTCTGAACGAAATTGCAACCGCACTACGGGCAACCTGGCAATGGTGGTGACCTGGTCAAAAAGTTGCGATAGCTTGTTTAACATGTGCGCGAGCTCCATAGAAATCGGTCAATCTGGCGGCCTCGATGCCCCAGTTGTATTTCTCGAGTACGGCTTGACGGCCGCGTTCGCCCATCGATTTCGCGATGTCCGGATGGGTAACCAGATGGTCGATCGCGTCGGCAATGGCCTGCGGGTCGAGCGGGTCGACGCAGATGCCGCATCGGTTCCCCTCGATGATGTCGCGCCACAGCGGGAAGTTCGAGGCGATCACGGGAATGCCCGATGACATGTACTCGAACATCTTGGTCGGCAGGGAATCGATGTGGTTCGGCAGCGGAAGCAGGGTGACCAACCCGGCCACCGAGCGCGACATGACGTCGCGTATGCCCGCACGATCGAGGAATCCCAGGTCGCTGACACGCTGCCAGCCGGGATGCGCCCTGACGTCGGCTTCCGCCACCGGGTCGAAGAAGCGGCCGGCCAGATTCAAGCGCGCTCCCGACTGCAGCAGGGTGCCGGCCTCTACCAGCTGACGAATGCCGCGGATGCCACTGATCGCACCGACATAGCAAACCTCGTTGCGCTTCGCGCCCCACGATTGAACTCCAGCGAACTCGTCAATGATGGGGAAATTGTTGATGTCCACCGTGACCGGATTAATTTTCAGGAAGGAGTCGCGAATGAAAGGCGTGGCCGTGATGATGCCGTCGAAGCGCGAGCAGGCAAATCGCTCATAGGTGGAGAACAGCGCAGGCAGCAATCGCCGCGATACCGGGCCCAAGTAAGGCTTGCCCTGTAACTGGCGGGACACATCCTCGTGGGAGTCGAAGATGACCGTCCTGCCCCGGCGTTTGAGCTTGAGCCCGGCGGGAATCAATTCAGGATCGTGAAAGTGGTAAATATCCGCATTCAATGCGAGCGCCTTGTCGAATACCCTCTGTGTGGTCTTGAAAATCCGCTGCAGCCGGCCAGGCAGGCGGCCGACGTCGGCGATCGCAACGCCATCCATGAAGGCGTCGCCTTTTCCATCCGCCACCACCAGCGTCACGTCATACCCGTTTGCCGCCAGCGTGCGGCATTGTTTGATGAAGATCCTCGGATCGTTGCGCGGATGGGCAGAAGTGAGATGAGCGATCCTGCACATGGTGTGCTCCCTGGTAAGAAGCCAATAAATTCGCAACCCGCTGCCATCGGCAACGGGCGAGCCTGACTATCGACTGCGCCAGGGTTACGGCAATACGGGCGCCGCGGCAGTGCCGCGTGGCAGCTCGGCCTCGTCGGCAACGCCCGGCAGTGCCACCCCGGCCGCGCTCAGCAGCGTGGCCGCTACCGTGTGGGCCGACTCGGCCGACAGGTAGGGGCCCATGGGCAGGCTGAGCACCTTGGCCGCCATCTCACGCGCGACGGGACAGGCGTCGGCGGAGGACAGGTGGGCATAGGCCGGCTGCATGTGGATTGGCACCGGGTAGTGCACCGCGGTGGGAACGCCGGCCGCATGCAGCGCAGCCTGGATCCGCTCGCGCTCTTCGACGACGGCCGTGTACTGGGCGTAGACACTCGTACGCTCAGGCATGCGGCCGACGAGTCCGATGCGTCCCGAGAGCAGGGCGTCGTAGCGCGCTGCCACCTTGGCGCGCTGCTCCAGCTCCCATTCGAAACGCTCCAGCTTGGCGAGCACGATGGCGCATTGCAGCGTGTCCATGCGGCCCCCGACGCCGATCCGGGTATGGACGTAACGGCGCGATTGGCCGTGGACGCGGATCTCGCGCATGGCGCCGGCGAGCTGGTCGTCGCTGGTGAAGATTGCGCCCCCATCGCCATAGCAGCCCAGCGGTTTGCTGGGGAAGAAGCTGGTGCAGCCGACGGTCGACAGGTTGCAGCTCTTTTTGCCGCGGTAGTTGGCACCGAAGCTCTGGGCAGCATCTTCGATCACGGCCAGCCCATGGCGTTTGGCGATCGCATTGATCTCGTCCATGTCGGCGGGTTGGCCGAACAGCGACACCGGCATGATGGCGCGGGTGCGCGGCGTGAGCTTTTCCTCGATCAGGCTCGGCGCCAGGTTGCAGGTCGACCGGTCGATGTCGACGAACACCGGCGTGGCGCCGAGCAGGACGATGGCTTCGGCGGTGGCGATGAAGGAAAACGGGGTGGTGATGACTTCGTCGCCCGGCTTGATGCCGAGCGCCATGAGCGAGATCACCAGAGCCTCGGTGCCCGACGCGACGGTGATGCAGTGTCGCGCTCCGGTGTATTGGGCCAGGCGCGCCTCGAGTTCGGCAACCTCGGGACCCATGATGTATTGGCCGTGGTCGAGCACGGTCTGGATGCGGCGGTTGATCAGTTCGCGTGAAGCTTCGTATTGCGATTTGAGGTCGATGAATTCCATGTCGTGTCCGTGAGTCAGGGTTGGGAGGCGGCGTCGTCGCCTCGCGGCACCAGCATGCAGACGCCGTCCTGCAACAGGTAGAGGTCGCCCGTGTGCGGGCAGCGCGCTTCGCCGTTGCCGCCGATGCGCAGCGGCAGGCGTTCGCCATGGCGGCTCATCCAGCCGATCTGGCGCGCCGGCACGCCGGCCATCAGGGCAAAGGCCGGGACGTCGCGGGTGACGACCGCGCCGGCGCCGATGAAGGCGTACTCGCCGACGGTCACGCCGCAGACGATGGTGGCGTTGGCGCCGAGCGTGGCGCCGCGTCGCACCAGCGTGCGCCGGTATTCGTTCTTGCGCTCCACCGCGGCGCGCGGATTGTGAACGTTGGTAAACACCATGCTCGGACCGCAGAACACGTCGTCCTCGAGCGTAACGGCGTCGTAGACGGAGACGTTGTTCTGGATCTTGACGCGGTCGCCGATCCGTACGTCGTTGCCGACGAAGACGTTCTGGCCGAGCGAGCAGCCCGCGCCGATGCGGGCACCGGCGCAGACGTGGGCAAAATGCCAGACGCGGGTGCCCGGTCCGAGGACGGCGCCATCGTCGACGATGGCGCTGGCGTGGACCTGCGCTTGGGGCGCGTGCCGGTCCATGATCAGTACTCCAGCGGCAGGGCGACGCGCCTGCCGTCGCGCGCCGACATGTAGGCGGCCACCAATACCTCGAGCGACTTGAGCCCCTCGCGCCCGTCGGTTTCGGGCTCGGCCTCGCCGCGCAGCACCTTGATGACGTTGTCGTAGTAGAGCGGGTGGCCGAAGCCGTAGACCGAGGTGGTCTGGTAGCTCGCGTCCTGGACCTTGGCGTCGTCCGGATCGGGGTGGGCGAACTCCCATTGCTGTACTTCGTTGACGGCGACGCCGCCGATGCGTACCGTGCCGTGCTCGCCGAGAATGGTGATCGAGCCTTCCATGTTGCGGGGATAGGTGAGCATCGTGACGTTCATGGAGCCGAGCGCGCCATTGCGCCAGCGCAGGCTGATGACGCCGGTGTCTTCGACCTCGATGTTGCGCGCGAGCGTGGCGGTATAGGCCTGCAGGCTCTCGACCGGGCCGACGATCCAGTCGATCAGGTCGACGTAGTGGCTGGCCTGGTTCATGAAGGCGCCGCCGTCGAACTCCCAGGTGCCGCGCCATTTGGCGCTGTTGTAATACTCCTCGGGGCGGGTCCAGAACACGTTCAGGTTCACCATGTAGATGCGGCCGAAGCGCTTTTTCTCGACCGCGCTCTTGAGCAGCTGGAGGGTGGCGTTGCGACGGTTCTGCTTGACGACGAACAGGCGCACGCCAGCGGCATCGGCCGCGGTAACCATGCGCTTGCCGTCCTCCCAGCGCGTGGCCATCGGCTTTTCCGTGATCACGTGACGGCCGGCGTTCGCGATCCGGACCGCCTGCTCCGGATGCAGGCCGGACGGGGTGGTGACGATAAAGGCGTCGGCGTCGCAGCGGTCGAGCATTGCGTCGAGGCTGGTATAGGCCTCGGCGCTGGTCCTGTCCGCGGCCTGGGCCAGCGCGCGTGGGTCGATGTCGCAGACGCCGACCAGCTCGCAGCGGTCGCGGTGCTCGCGGATAGCGCCGAAATGGTTGTTGGCGATTCGGCCGCAGCCCACCAGGGCGAAGCGGATCTTGCGGTCGAGGATGGCGGGGGGATAGTTGCGCATGATCTTCTCCGATGACGGCTCAGGCCTTGACGACGTGGGGCAGGCGTTCCAGGTAGACGCCGCGGGTGTCGACGATCAGGTTGGCGTAGCGTTGGATCATGTCGTAGTCGAACGCGCTGTGGCTGGTGGCGAGCAGGACCAGGTCGTAGGATGCGAGCGTTTCGGGCGTCAGCGCCACGCTCGACAGCTCGAAGCGGTGCTCGCGCATGCGCGGGAAGACCGGCACGTGCGGATCCGAATAGTCGACGCGGGCGCCCTTGTCGCGCAGGATTTCCATCAGCTCGACGGAGGGCGACTCGCGCATGTCCTCGACGTCCTTCTTGTAGGCGATGCCCAGCACCAGCACGCGGCTACCCATCACCGAACGTCCGCGCTGGTTCAGGGCATCGGTGACCTTGCCGATCACCCAGTGCGGCATGTCGCTGTTGATCTCGCCGGCCAGTTCGATGAAGCGGGTGTGCACGCCGTACTGGCGCGCCTTCCAGGTGAGATAGAAGGGATCGATCGGGATGCAGTGCCCGCCCAGGCCCGGTCCCGGGTAGTAGGGTGTGAAGCCGAAGGGCTTGGTGGCGGCGGCGCGGATCACCTCGTGGATGTCGATTTCCATCCTGTCGGCGATGATCTTCATTTCGTTGACCAGGCCGATGTTCACCGCTCGGTGGATGTTCTCCAGCAGCTTGGTCAGTTCCGCTGCACGGGTCGAGCTGACCGGCACCACGCGGTCGATCGCCGTGCCGTACAGGGCGACGCCGGCCTCGAGACAGGCGGCGGTGCTGCCGCCGCAGACTTTCGGGATGGTGCGGGTCTCGAAATGCGGGTTGCCCGGGTCTTCGCGTTCCGGCGAGAACACAAGGAAGATGTCCTGGCCGACGACGAGCCCGCGCGATTCCAGGCGCGGGCGCAGCTCTTCCTCGGTGGTGCCGGGGTAGGTGGTGCTTTCGAGCGAGACGAGTTGGCCGGGACGCACGAAGGGCAGCAGTGCGTCGGTCGTGTCGAGCACGAAGGAAAGGTCGGGTTCGCGGTAGGCGTTCAGCGGCGTCGGTACGCAGATGATCAGTGCGTCCGGCTCGCCGGCGCGGGTGAAATCGGTGGTTGCCTCGAAGCCGGCGGCGCGCGCCGCCTCGATCTCGGCAGCCGGGATGTGTTCGATATAGCTTTGTCCGCGGTTGAGCTTCTCGACCTTGGCCGTATCGATGTCGATCCCGAGGACGCGGAAACCGACGGCCGCATAGCGCAGGGTGAGGGGAAGACCGACATAGCCGAGTCCGATGATGCCGATGACCGCCGTGCGGTCGCGCAGTTTGGCTATGAGCTGCTGCAGGTGGGCCGATTGGTGTTCGTCGCGCATGTGTATCCTCGCCAACAGTAGGGATAAGGTGGAGTAAGTGCTTCAGGCGGCCGCTTAGATGCGGAACGGCACGAATTTGTTGATCAGGCTGAGTCGGGCAGGCTCGGGCTCGGGCACCTGCGCCGGCGTGATGTCGGGAAGCTGGGGCGTGTATTCGCTGACGATGGCCTTGACCATCGATTCGATCATGCCGCGCTCATGGGTTTCGCAGGCCATCATCAGGCAGGTGATGCAGGTCTCCAGCACGCTCGGGCGCAAGGCGTTCTCTTTCATGCGCATGATGCGGGGATGTTCGCTGGGGAAGACGGTGCCGTCGGTCAGCAGCTCTTCATGCAGTTTTTCTCCAGGGAACAAGCCGACGAACTTGACTTCGATGTCGCCGTCCGGGTTCTGCGGCGTCTTTTCGGTCAGGCCTGACATGGCCAGCAGCGTGCGCGCCAGCTCGACGATGCGCACCGGCTCGCCCATGTCGAGCACGAAGACGTCGCCGCCCTTGGCCATGGCGCCGGCCTGGATCACCAGCTGCGCTGCTTCGGGAATGAGCATGAAATAGCGCGACACTTCAGGATGGGTGATCGTCAGCGGCCCCCCGCGTGCGATCTGGCGCTGGAACAGCGGGATCACCGAACCGGAGGAACCGAGCACGTTGCCGAAGCGGACCATGCAGAACGTCGTCTTGGCCCCAGGCCTGGCCGCCGCGGCCTGGAAGATGAGTTCGGCGATGCGCTTGCTCGCGCCCATGATGTTGGTCGGGCGTACCGCCTTGTCGCTGGAGATGAGGACGCAGGTTTCGACGTGGTGGGCGGCACAGGCGCTTGCCACGGCCTGGGCGCCAAGCACGTTGTTGCGCAGGCCTTCGACGATGTTCGACTCGACCAGCGGCACGTGCTTGTAGGCGGCAGCGTGGTAGACGGTATCGACATGGTCGCCGGCCAGGACACGCTCGAGCAGCTCGACGTTGCAGACCGAACCGAGATGGGCGTCGATGCGCAGGTCGGGAAAGCGCGTGACCAGTTCCTGGCGAATCGTGTAGAGCGCGTATTCGGAGTGATCCAGCAGGTGCAGCCGGGATGGTCCCAGCGTGACGATCTGACGGCACAGTTCGCTGCCGATGGAGCCGCCGGCACCGGTCACGAGCACGGTCTTGCCGCGTACGCAGCGCGCAAACAGGTCGAGGCGCGGCGGCACTGGCGGCCGCCCGAGCAGGTCCTCGAATTTCAGCTCGCGGATCGAGTCGCGCGGGCGGACACGGTCGTCCGCCAGGTCGACCAGCCGGCTCAGGATCTTGGTGGTCACGCCGGCGCCGGCCAGGCGCTGCATGATCTCGCGCAGGCGCTCGGCGGGCATGTCCGGAACGGCGACGACGACGGTGCGGATGCCGTGCGCGGCGACCAGGTCGGCCAGCCGCTCGGTCGGGAACACGCGCAGGCCGGCGATGGTGCGGTCGATCAGGACACGTTTGTCGTCGAAGAAGCACACGGGGCGGAACTCGTCGCTGTTGCGCATGGTTTGCGCCAGCTGGGCCCCGGCTTCGCCGGCGCCGTAGATGGCGACCGCATCGGAGGTGGGACGGCGGACGCCGTGGCTGCGCAGGAAATTGCGGATGCCGATACGCGAAGCCACGACATACGAGAAAGCGACAAACCAGTAAATCGCCAGCGCACTGCGTGGAAACATCCCGTCATTGATCGCAAACGACACCACATAAGCAAACAGGATCGCGATGCCGAGTGCGAATCCGGTCGTACTTAATAGCCGGCCGTCGATAAACCGGATGACGGCGCGATACAGGTCGGACATGGAAAATGCGGCAATTGTCACCAGCGCCACCACAATATAAGAGGCGGGCGCGTAATTCGACGCGAGTTTCATGTCGCCGCCCCTTAATAGCATGGCGATCAGAAAACACAGCGGCAGGGCGAGCAGGTCGATCGCGATCATCAGCGCTATCTTCGTAGTGCGATGCAGCGATACCATTCCTGCGCAGAACTGGCTTAATACATGGGCGGATAAATTGGACATGGCAATCGCGTGAATCGTCAGAGGGTTGCAGAAGGAGCGGCAAGACAATGCGCAATTCGATCAAATAGTGAGGAAAGTGAAATTGGATTCTGCTGGAAATATTTGAACGCTAAATAAAATCGGGGCGACGATTAGACTGGCCGTTGCTGAGTAAGTTTATTATCGTGGGCCGCCCGAATGATGAGTTTGACCCCGCTCAACCGGAAATTCCGAATTAAAACGAAAGCGGGAATTCATTTAATTTCAGAAATGAAAATCGGAAATAAATGGAGTGGGGCGGAGCGATAGATTTCCGAACAACAAATAAATGATTTGTGCTGAGAAATTAAATGCCTGCGCAATCCGTTTTCGCGCGAGCGGGCCGACATAATGGCGGCGCGGGTGTGGCGAATCGGCGACGGCCGGCAGGAAAAGGCCTGGATCGGCGTTGCGCGGACCTGTGGCTGGAAGGGGGAGGAGCAGGAGGAGCGGGCGGATGCCCGCGGCAGGAAGGTCGGGGCGCCGCTGCGGTGCGCCCCGAAGGCCGGGTCAGGTCCCCGGACGTGGCTGCGGCGCCATCGGCGGCACCACGATGTTCTCGTTCAGGCGCAGGAACTTGAAGCCGGCCAGGCGCTGGCCGTTCCTGCCTTCGCGTGCGTTCTTCGCCTCGCGCTCGGCCGCCCGCGCCATGAAGGATTCGAACGTCTCCTCGCGCACCTTCGGCTCGGCCGAATGCAGGAAGTGGCGCTCGCCGTTCGGTCCCAGCACCACCAGTCCGACGTGCGAAGCCCAGTGTTCGCCGTCCCTGGTCGAGATCACGTTCACGAAGTCGCCTTCCTGCAGCTGGCTGGCGATGGCGGCGACCTGCTCCTTCGGCACGAAGGCCTGGCGGCTGGTCTCGACCGGAATGTCGCGCACCGTGTTGTGGCGCGTCTTCAGGAAGCGGGCGCGGTCGACGCGCATGTCGTAGGCCGGGCCGTTGGCGCCCGCCAGCTCGGCGCTGATGTCGGTGACCAGCCAGCGGTTCGACACGTTCCAGTCCAGTTCCGTGTAGTGGTTGCGGGTGGCCACGCCGATCACGCCATCCTTGTAGCGGATCCGCTGCAGCATCCAGAAGAACTCTTCCCACGAGCGCGAGAGCGCCATCGCGTAAGTGTGTTCCGCAAACACGACGCAATCGCTGTGATCCAGGCTGAACAGCGGCAGGTTGTCGTGCACCTCAAACGGGAATTCGCCCAGCAGGTTCAGGATGTAGGGCTGGCCGATGTTCTTGCGGCCGATGGCGGCGATGCGCTTGCGCAGGTCCGGCTCGGCTTCGTGGACCCAGGCCACGTAGCGTCCCGCCTCGACCGGGGTCATCTGGTAGATCTGCTTTTGCAGGATGGTCTTGATCGGCGCCGGGGCGGGAACCGTTTGCGCGGTCTTCGGTGGCGGGGAAGCGCAGCCGGCGAGGGCGGCGCCGGCGAGAAGCAGGCAGGCAAGGCGCATAGGGGTGTCTTCAGAATCCAAAATCAGGACGCTAACGTGGACCGAGCCATTTTGACAATGAATATTCATCATGCGGCCATAACCCCTTGTTGCCGGCCATATACATTCCTTCAAGTTATGACCAGAGGATGACAAGTGATTGTCCAAAATATTTGCTTATAGATAATACTAATAGTATGGCAGCGAACCGACTGCCGAGCAGTAAGCCAATATCTATACCAGGAGAGAGATCATGTTCAAGCAGAAGCCGCTGGCGGCCGCCGTTTCGATGGCGATGTTCAGCCTGACCGCCTTGCCGGTCATGGCGCAAACCGCCGACGCGCAGGCTCAGATGCAGACTGTCGAGGTGACGGGTATCCGTGCCTCGATGGCCAAGTCGCTCAGCGTCAAGAAGAACGCAACCGCCAACGTCGAGGTCATCACGGCGGAAGACGTGGGCAAGATGCCCGACAAAAACCTGGCCGATTCGCTGCAGCGCCTGGCCGGCGTTGCCGTGCGTACCGACTACGACGAAGCCGAGAAGGTGTCGATGCGCGGCACCAACCCGGACATGACGATGATCATGTTCAATGGCCACGCAGTGTCGGTGGGCGACTGGTACGTCGCCGACCAGGCATCCAGCTCGCGCTCGACCAGCCTGTCGCTGGTGCCTTCGCACGTGCTGAACCAGGCCCTGGTCTACAAGACCTCGCAGGCCAACATCGTCGACGGCGGCCTGGCCGGCACCATCAACGTTACCACCCGCAAGCCGCTGCAGGCGAAAGAGCGCCTGTCGGGCGTCATCAGCGGCGGCATGAGCTATGCCCAGCTGCCCGACAAGACCGCGCCGGATTTCAACGCCACCATCAACTGGAAGAATGAAGCGAACACCTTCGGCGTGATGGTGCAGGGTTTCGCCGAGAAGCGCTATGTGCGCCGCGATTCGGTCTCGCGCTTCGCCTACGGCACCAGCAGCGGCTGGGGTGAAATCAACACCTCGACCATGCTCGGCGTTACCGACGCGTCGCTGGCCGGCAGCGGCTACACGGCCGCCGACCTGAACGGCGTGCGCCTGCCGGGCTCGATGAGCTCGGAGTTCGTGGAATCGGTGCGCGACCGCAAGGGCGGCCTGATCTCGCTGCAGTTCAAGCCGAACGCCGACCTCGACGTCACGATGACCGGCTTCCATTCGAAGATGAATGCGAACAACCACGGCCGCCTGACCTCGGGCGCGATGTACTCGATGCTGCTGGGTAAGAATGCGCCGCTGGGTGCGACCGCCGCCACCTCGGCCAACACGGATTCGAACGGCCAGCGCGTGTATGCCCAGATCCGTAATCCGGTGATCGTGACCGAGCGCACCATGTACGGCCACGAGCTGAAGGTGCTGAAGGCAGCCGACATCGTCTTCCCGGACGGCACCACGCCCCAATACGTCGGCAACTCGGAAGGATTCTTCCGTGACGGCGCCCAGGGTTCCGGCGCCTTCCTGGACCTGGACGCGAAGTACCGCGTCAACCAGGACTTGACGCTGAAGACCCTGCTCTCGACCACCCGCGGCGTCGGCAAGACCGACCGCGACCAGGGCCTGACGCTGGCGCGTTACGGCACCGGCGTCTCGTATGCGCTGGGCGGCCTGCATGAGGCACCGTACGTCAAGTACCACAACGCCGGCTCCAACCAGCCAGGCCTGAACCCGGACGGCAGCGGCTACACCGTCGTCGACCGCGCGGCTTCGGGCGTGAAGACCGTCGACCGCGAATCGAGCGCGCAGATCGACGCCGAGTACAAGCTGAACAAGGGCTGGGTGCAGTCGCTGGAAGCGGGTACGCGCTTCTCCGACCACGAGCGCACCAGCGGTCGCTGGGGCCCGGCCTTCCGCCAGCCGATCACGATCAACGCCAACACAGGCAAGGTCACCACGCCGACCCCGACGCCGACCAGCGGCTGGGTGCCGTACCCTGGCAACTTCGGTTCGGGCCTGGGCGGCGGCTATTGGGACAACAGCGGCTTCAGCTTCACCCCGGACGCGACGCGGGACTACATTTCGGAAAACACCAAGGAAACCAGCGCCGCGTGGGAGCGCCGCGTCAGCTCCGAGATCGACATGCGCGAGCGGCAGGCCGCAGCTTACCTGATGGCCAACCTGGAACACGATCGCTGGTCGGGTAACATCGGCGTGCGATACGTGCGCACCACGGTCGACGCCCAGATCGCAACCCCGATCCCGGTCGACCCGGCCACCGGCAAGCGTCCTTGCGACCGTACGCCCCCTGGCGGCACCCCGGTCCCGTGCGCGGCCTATCCTGGCGCGATCACGACCGCGGGCGACGCCTCGGCCTACTTCGACCCGAGCTCGGGCATTCCGTTCGACCCGAAGGGCGGCACCATGTACTACAAGACGCCGAGCCACCGCGTCTTCAACAACGTGCTGCCGAGCCTGAACCTGCGCTACGAGATCACGCCGGACATGATCGCCCGCTTCGGCGCCAGCCGCACCATCGGCCGCCAGAACTACAATGCCTACGGCAGCGGTTTCGGCACCCCGGGCTGCGACGTCAGCGGCTGCAAGGTCACCGGCCCGAATCCGGACCTGAAGCCACTGACCTCGGATAACTTCGACGTCTCGTGGTCCTGGTACTTCGCGAAGCGTTCGGCCGTCTCGGTCAGCGCCTTCCACTCGAAGATCGACGGCTACGTGAAGACCGGCACCGTCGGCACCTCGACCATCGACCTGACCGACCCGCGCGACAACACGGTGAAGACCTTCTTCATCAACACCTCGTCGCAGCAGGGCGCGAAGATCAGCGGCCTGGAAGTGTCGTACGAGCAGCCGTTCGGCAGCTCGCCATGGGGCTTCACCTCGAACGTCAGCCGCGCCAAGACCAAGGTCGACGACGGCCGTCCGATGGTGGGCGCCTCCGAGTGGGCCGGCAACCTGGGCCTGTACTTCGAGAACGACAAGGCCTCGGCGCGCCTGGTGGCGAACTACCGCGGCGAATACGTGAACAGCACCACCGCGCCGTCGCCGACCGCCAACAGCCAGGGCATGTCGACCATCAACGGCGTGCTGATGCCGACCGCCCCGACCATGGCTGCACCGGTGACCACGCTGGCCTTCAACGCCAGCTACAACATCACGCCGAACCTGGTGGTGACGTTCGACGCGACCAACCTGACCAACGCCAAGCGCGCCTACTACCGCTACAGCGAGGAAGAGCAGCAGAAGCTGGACGTCAGCGGCCGCCAGTTCTACCTGAACCTGAAGTACAAGTTCTGATAGCCGCGCGTACAGCATGAAAAGGGGAGCTTCGGCTCCCCTTTTTTCGTTCGGGACGACCGAAACGGCTGGGTTATCGCACACAGTGTGCGGCACTTAACGGTCGGCCGGCCGGGGCGCCGCTATCATGAAGCCGTGTGAGTGAGACGCCCGCGATTCAATCCGGCGGACGTCAACTATCTCAACAGGTTAGCCGGTCGCCTCGAGGATCGGCACCAGATTCCATGCCGTCGCCAACGGGCGGCGGCAGTCCAGCGCAAGCGGAGGCTCCATGGCTGCCACCATCAAGAATCCACCGAAGCACCTGGTTCGCGAATACCTCGAACGGCGTTCGCGCGATCCGAAACCGCCACCCACGCCGGAGGAGATCCGGCGCCAGCTCGGGTGGGGGATGCTGATGCCGGCGGATTTGAAGATGGCGACCAACCGCTCCTGAGCGCAAGGTACACGTTTCACCAAAGGAGAAGGTCATGACCAAGAAAATCGGTAACAAGCACATTGCCCAACATCGCGGCAAGCAGGAACGCCAGGAAATCCGCCGCGCCAACATCGCGCGCGAAGCCGTCAAGCAGGCCGCGGCGCGCGCCAAGTACCGCAACCAGGTCAAGAACCAGCCGCCGATGAACCTGTCGGCCTCCGCCGCGTAAGCGGCGCTCGCGAGCGCATCCGGCCCGCCCATGAGGCGGGCTTTTTTTCGCCCATTTTCTTTTCTTCTCCGGCGGCCCTGAGTGCTGCGTCGCCGTTCACCGAGTCCTTCGCCGAATCTTTCGCCGAATCCTTCGTCGTTCACCGATTGCCTGCCGCCATTCGCCGAAAGGCGCTTTCCTCTTGCCGCCCGTCCCGTTATTGTGTTTACATCACAACACGGAGGATGCAATGAGCAGCGAAAACAGCTACCGGCAACGCAAGCAGATGATGTGGGGACTGGTCCTGATCCTGGTCGGCCTGGTGTTCCTGCTCGACCGCATGAATGTTCTCGATGCCAGCGAGCTCTGGCACTATTGGCCGCTGCTGCTGGTCGTGGCCGGCATCAACCAGACCATCGGCTACCCCAGCGCGAAGGAATTCACGAATGGGCTGTGGATGGTCTTCGTCGGCCTCTGGCTGTTCGCGGTGTTCGAAGGCTTCCTGGGCCTGACTTTCCGTAACAGCTGGCCGCTGTTCATCCTGATGTGGGGGCTGCAGCTGGTGCTCGGGCCCGTGATCGCGCGCCGTTTTCCGTCGACCAGGGAGAAGGATCATGCTTAAGGACAGCATCGAAGAACGGCGCGCCCGCCGTGCAAGCCGCAGCGATCGCACCATGACCAGCCAGGTGCTGATGGGCGTGCTCGTGATCGCCATCGGCCTGCTGTTCCTGCTCGATAATCTCGACATCATCGAAGTCCACGAGGCGCTGGCCTTCTGGCCGCTGGTGTTCATCTTCGCCGGCGTCGCCAAGCTGCTCGATACCACGACCCCGCACGGCTACCTGGTCGGTCTGGCCGGGATCGGCGTCGGCACCGTCATGATCCTGAACCGGCTCGGCATCGTCGACATCAGCTGGCGCATGGCCTGGCCGCTGGTCCTGATCGGCGCCGGCGCCTTCGTGGTGTACCGGGCGATGAGCGGGCCGCGCGCGGGCAGCAGCCACGCCGTGGCGCTCGACAATCCCGGCGCCGCCATGGCGGGCGAGGATGCGCAGCAGCTGGACGTGACGGCCATCATCGGCGGCTTCGAGCGTCGCGTGCACACCCAGGACTTCCGCGGCGGCGAAGTCACCGCCGTGATGGGCGGCTGCTCGCTCGACATGCGCGGCGCCTCGATCGCCTCCGGCGAAGCGGTGATCCACGTATTCGCGTTCTGGGGCGGGGTGACGATCAAGTGCCCGCCCGACTGGACGGTCATCCTCGAGGGCACGCCGATCCTGGGCGGCTTCGAGGAGAAGACCGTAACCCCGCCCGACAGCCGCAAGCGCCTGGTCATCCGCGGCTACGCGATCATGGGCGGCGTCGAGGTGCGCAACTGATGCATCCGCGCCGCAGCGTCATGCTGTACCTGGCGGCCTGGTTACTGCTCGGGCTGATGCTGGCGGGCTTGCTCGATGCCGTCACCGGCGCGCCATGGAGCGCGGCCCTGCTGTTCGCGCTGCCGCTGGCGCTACTGTACGGCTGCGCCAGTGGTTTTTCGTCCTATTACCTGTGCCGTGCCTACCCGCTGGCGAGCAAGCCCTGGTACGCGGTGCTCGGCATCTTCGCCTGCACCGCGCTGTGCGCGGGCGCGCTGTGGACCGCGGCCGGCAGCGGCTGGAGCGAGCTGTTGCGCGGCGGTGCGCCGG